>NZ_JBFRDY010000008.1:0-130253 GCF_052114035.1 Janibacter sp. RAF52
AAGGGGCGACCACGACGCCCCGTGCGAGCAGGAAGCAACGGCTCGATCAGCCGCCACTGCGCATCCGACAGCACCTGAAATCGCGTCATGTCGTCCACGCTGCCCCACCCAAACCCAAATCTTTGCCAGACACGCCCTAGGGAAATGCGGGTGGAGGGCCCGGGGCGAAGGGGGAGGGGCCGCCTTCATGGGCCGATTCACGGACGTCCTCTGGCGCGTCGGGGGACCCCCGGTTACCGTGAGGTAATGACCTCGGAGATCATCGCTGACCCAGAGCTGGACCCCACGGCGACCTACGCGGTCGACCCCGCTCGTGCCCGGCGTTACGCCGGCCGTGTCGTCGCCTCGCCGACGGCGCAGACCTTCACGTGCACCTCGCCGCTCACGGGCGGCCCGATCGCCGCCCTGCCGCTCTCCGGGGAGGGCGACGTGCGTCGTGCCGTGGCCGGAGCCCGCGCCGCCCAGGCGCGCTGGGCCGCGACCTCCTTCGACGAGCGCCGTCGGGTGCTCCTGCGCTTCCACGACCTCGTTCTCTCCCACCAGGTCGAGCTGCTCGACCTGGTCCAGATCGAGTCGGGCAAGGTGCGCAAGCAGGCCTTCGAGGAGGTGCTCGACACCGCCCTCGCGGCGCGCTACTACGGCCGCACGGCCGAGTCGCACCTGCGGCCGCGCAAGGTGGCCGGCGCCTACCCGCTCCTCACCCAGACCCGCGTCCACCACCGGCCCAAGGGCGTCGTCGGCATCGTCTCGCCGTGGAACTACCCGCTGAGCCTGGCCATCACCGACGCGCTGCCCGCGCTCATGGCCGGCAATGCCGTCGTGCTGCGCCCCGACCAGCAGGGCTCGGTCACGGCCCTCGCGGGCGTCGAGCTGCTCCACGAGGCCGGTCTGCCCGAGGGCGTCCTCCAGGTGGTGCTGGGCCCCGGCTCCGAGACGGGGCAGGCGGTCGTCGACTCGACGGACTACGTCTGCTACACCGGCTCGACCGCGACCGGCCGCCGCGTCGCCCAGTCCGCGGCATCGCGACTGGTCTCCTTCAGCATGGAGCTCGGTGGCAAGAACTCGGTGTACGTCGCCGACGACGCCGACCTCGACCGCGCCGTCGAGGGTGCGGTCCGTGCGTGCTTCTCCAGCGCCGGCCAGCTGTGCATCTCGACCGAGCGGGTCGTCGTGCACGAGGCGATCGCCGATGACTTCATCGCCCGCTTCGTCGCCGCCGTCGACGCCATGACGATCGGCACCGCCCTCGAGTACGGCTACGACATGGGCTCGCTGGTCAACCAAGCGCAGCTCGACACGGTCACCGCCCACATCGAGGACGCCACGGCGAAGGGGGCGAAGGTCCTCACCGGTGGCAGGCACCGCCCCGACCTCGGGCCCTACGTCTTCGAGCCGACGGTGCTCGAGGGCGTCACCTCGGCGATGACCTGTCGCGACGAGGAGACATTCGGTCCGCTCGTGTCGATCTACCGGGTCGCCGACGACGCTGCCGCGATCGCGCTCGTCAACGACACCGAGTACGGGCTCAATTCCTCGGTATGGACCCGCGACATCGCTCGCGGCCGGCGTCTGGCTGCCCGGTTCGAGACGGGGACGGTCAACATCAACGAGGCCTACGCCGCGGCGTGGGCCTCGATGGGTGCCCCGATGGGTGGGATGAAGGACTCCGGCATGGGTCGCCGCCACGGCGCGGAGGGCATCCTCAAGTACACGGAGGCCCAGACGGTCGCCGTGCAGCACCTGGTCCCGATCGCCCCCGCCTTCGGCATGAGCGACGCGCTCCACGCCAAGGTGCTCACCCTCGGGCTGCGCGCGATGAAGACGGCGGGCATGCGGTGACCCCGGCTGACGTCGACACCACGGTCGACACCGACGTCCTCGTCATCGGCTCCGGCTTCGGGGGCTCGGTCGCCGCCCTTCGCCTGGCGGAGAAGGGTTATCGCGTGACGGTCCTCGAGGCCGGTCGGCGCTTCGCCGACGAGGACTTCGCCGAGACCAGCTGGGACCTGAAGAACTTCCTCTGGGCGCCCAAGGTGGGGATGTACGGCATCCAGCGCATCCACATGCTCAAGGACGTGATGATCCTCGCCGGCGCAGGTGTCGGCGGTGGCTCGCTCAACTACGCCAACACCCTCTACGTGCCGCCGGAGGTCTTCTTCCGGGACCGCCAGTGGGGCCACATCACCGACTGGCAGGCCGAGCTGCTGCCGCACTACGACATGGCGAGCACGATGCTCGGTGTCGTCACCAACCGGTGCGAGTCCGTCGTCGAGCAGGCCATGCGCGAGGCTGCCGACGAGATGGGTGTGGCCGACACCTTCCGCAAGACCCCCGTCGGGGTGCTCTTCGGCGACGACGACTCCCCGGAGCAGCAGGGCCGCACGGTCGCCGACCCCTACTTCGGTGGGGCGGGTCCCACGCGCACGACGTGCACCGAGTGCGGCAACTGCATGGTCGGCTGCCGGGTGGGCGCCAAGAACACGCTCGTGAAGAACTACCTCGCGCTCGCCGAGGGCCTGGGCGTGCAGATCGTGCCGATGCGCACGGTCACCCGGGTCGGGGTCGTCCCCGGCACCGACGGCCCCGACGAGGTCTACCGGGTGCGTCACGAGGCGACGGATGCCTTGGGGGACAAGACCGCTCGTGTCACGACGGCGCGCAAGGTCGTCGTCGCCGCGGGCACGTGGGGGACCCAGCACCTGCTCCACGAGATGAAGGCGGACGGGGAGCTGCCGGCGATCAGCGACCGCCTCGGCGAGCTGACGCGGACCAACTCGGAGGCCCTCGTCGGTGCCCTCGCATCGTCGCCGCCGGAGGGCGAGCACGACCTGACGAAGGGGGTGGCCATCACCTCCTCCTTCCACCCGGACGAGTCGACCCACATCGAAAACGTCCGGTACGGGCGCGGGTCGGACGCGATGGGCATGCTCACCACGCTGCTCGCGCCGCCGCGGACAGGGCGCACCCCGCGCTTCCTCAAGCTCATCGCGGACCTGCCGAAGAACATCCCGGCGCTCATCGCGTGGTTCCCCCCGGGTACGCACTTCGCCGACAGCACGGTCATCGGCCTGGTCATGCAGTCGCTCGACAACTCGCTGACGACCTACCTGACGACCGGGCCGGGTGGGCGCCGGCGGCTGACCTCGAAGCAGGGCCACGGCGAGGAGAACCCGACCTACATCGAGGCCGGGCACGAGGGCATCCGGGTCCTCGCGGACAAGCTCTCGGCACGGCTCGGTCAACCCGTCTACCCCGGTGGCACGTGGAGCGAGGCCTTCGACATCCCGCTCACCGCGCACTTCCTCGGTGGGGCCCCCATCAGCGACTCGCCGGCCACCGGCGTCATCGACCCGTACCACCGCCTGTGGGGCCACCCGGGTATCAGCGTCGTCGACGGCTCGGCCGTCTCGGCCAACCTCGGCGTCAATCCTTCGCTGACGATCACCGCGCAGGCCGAGCGGGCCTTCTCGCTCTGGCCCAACGTCGGTGACGCCGACGTGCGTCCCGCCCAGGGTGATGCCTACCGCCGGCTCGACCCGATCGCGCCGAGGACGCCGGCGGTCCGTGAGTTCACCCACACCAGCTCGAAGGTGTCGCTGCCGATGCCGGCCGTGCGGGGTGCGTGAGCGGAGCACCCAGAGCGCTCACGTAGCCTGAGCCGGTGCTGCGGACCGCCTGTCGACCCCGATACCTCGGGTTGCTCGTCGTGGCGCTCGCGCTCGTCGCGCTCGGCATCATCGCCGGTCGCTGGCAGTGGTCGGTCGCCCACGACGTCGCCCGTGCCGAGGCCGTCCGCGAGATCCAGGAGCGCCCGGTGCGGCCCGTCGCCGACGCCATCGCCCCGCACGAGGGCTTCCCCGACGACGGGTCGGGGCAGCGGATCAGCATGCGCGGCAGGTACGCGGGTGAGCCGCTCCTCGTCGTCGACCGGCGCTTCGAGGGGCAGCCCGTCAGCTGGGTCCTCGACCGCTTCGTCGTCGAGGAGACGGGCGCCAACCTGGCCGTCGTCCGCGGCTACGTGCCCGCGGGGGAGGACCCCCCTTCGCCGCCTGGGGGAACCCTCGAGATCGTCGGCTCGTTGGCCCCTCCGGAGGCCCCCGACGAGACCGGGGGCATCGACGACGGCGAGCTGACGTCGGTGGACATCGCCCAGCTGGTCAACCTCTGGGAGGGTGACATCTACAACGGCTTCGTCTTCGCCGTCAGCGAGGACGGTGTGACGGCGGCGCCGCAGCGGGTCCCGCCGCCGCTGCCGGACACCTCGCTGCAGTTTCGCAACGTCATGTACGCCGTCCAGTGGTGGATGTTCGCCGCCTTCGCGGTGTGGATGTGGTTGAAGGTCGTGCGCCAGGCGGCGCGCCAGGACGAGGCGGGGGAGCCCGCTCGAGAGGTGGAGGAGTCGACGTGAGCAACGAGACGCAGGGCGGCCAGGCCGCCGACCCGAGGGCCATCGCCAGTGCGCTGACCTTCTTCCGCATCACCGCGGTCATCGCCGGTCTGGCCATGTTTGTCCTCATCGTCGAGATGGTCCTCAAGTACGGCATGAGCAATGACGTGCTCGCCTGGTGGTCGCCGGTGCACGGCCTGATCTTCATGGTCTTCGCCGTCGCGACCGCCAACCTGGGCTTCAAGGTCGGCTGGTCCGTGGGCCGCATGCTCCTCACGCTGCTGCTCGCCTGCATCCCCTTCGTCGCCTTCGTCGAGGAGCGTCGGGTCGTCCGCGAGGTCAGCCCGCTCATCTCCTGACGTGGCGAAGGGAGAGTCCCCGCCGCCCGGTAACCTGTCCGGGTGACGGAATCCCTCAAGACCCGCCCGGTGCTCGTCGTCGACTACGGCGCCCAGTACGCCCAGCTCATCGCGCGTCGTGTGCGTGAGGCGAAGATCTACAGCGAGGTCGTGCCGCACACGATGCCGGTCGCCGAGATCCTCGCGAAGCAGCCGGCCGCGGTGATCCTCTCCGGTGGGCCGTCATCGGTCTACGCCGACGAGGCGCCCTCCCTCGACGTCACGCTCCTCGAGGCCGGGGTCCCCGTCTTCGGCATGTGCTACGGCTTCCAGGCGATGGCCCAGGCGCTCGGCGGCACCGTCGAGCGCACCGGCCTGCGGGAGTACGGATCGACCCGCGCGCAGGTGAGCGACCGCGAGTCCACCCTCTTCAACGGCCAGCCCGCCGAGCAGTCGGTGTGGATGAGCCACGGCGACTCGGTGACCGAGGCCCCCGAGGGCATGCGGGTCACCGCGAGCACCTCCGGCGCACCCGTCGCGGCCTTCGAGGACGACGAGCGTCGCCTGTACGGCGTCCAGTGGCACCCCGAGGTGCTGCACTCGACCTTCGGCCAGCCGGTGCTGGAAAACTTCCTGCTGCGCGGCGCCGGGCTCAGCCCCGACTGGACCGCGGACAACGTCATCGACGAGCAGGTCGACCTCATCCGCGAGACCGTCGGCGATGACCGGGTCCTGTGCGCCCTCTCCGGGGGCGTCGACTCCTCCGTCGCGGCGGCGCTCGTGCAGCGCGCCGTCGGCGAGCAGCTGACCTGCGTCTTCGTCGACCACGGCCTGCTGCGGCAGGGCGAGGCCGAGCAGGTCGAGCAGGAGTTCGTCGCGGCCACGGGCGTCAAGCTCGTCGTCGTCGACGCCAAGGAGCGCTTCCTCGGCGCGCTGGCCGGGGTCACCGACCCCGAGGAGAAGCGCAAGATCATCGGCCGCGAGTTCATCCGCGTCTTCGAGCAGGCGGCGCGCGACGTCGTCGGCGAGGGCGACGAGTCCGGTCACCCCGTCAAGTGGCTCGTCCAGGGCACGCTCTACCCGGACGTCGTCGAGTCCGGCGGCGGCACCGGCGCGGCCAACATCAAGAGCCACCACAACGTCGGAGGCCTGCCCGACGACCTGCAGTTCCAGCTCATCGAACCGCTGCGCGCCCTCTTCAAGGACGAAGTGCGTCAGGTCGGCCGTGAGCTCGGCGTCCCCGACCCGATCGTCGACCGCCAGCCCTTCCCCGGCCCGGGCCTGGGCATCCGGATCATCGGCGAGGTCACCGAGACCAACCTCGACATCCTCCGCCGGGCCGACGCCATCGCCCGCGAGGAGCTGACCGCCGCCGGCCTCGACAAGGAGATCTGGCAGTGCCCGGTCGTCCTGCTCGCCGACGTGCGCTCCGTCGGGGTCCAGGGCGACGGCCGCACCTACGGCCACCCGATCGTCCTGCGCCCCGTCTCCTCCGAGGACGCGATGACCGCCGACTGGACGCGCGTGCCCGGCGACGTCCTCGCGCAGATCTCCACCCGCATCACCAACGAGATCGAAGAGGTCAACCGGGTCGTGCTCGACGTGACGAGCAAGCCGCCGGGCACCATCGAGTGGGAGTGAGCTGAGCGGCATCAGCCGGCGAGCCGCTCCCAGAGCACCCCGGCGGAGCCGCAGCAGCAGATGAGGGCGACCGCGCCACCGCAGCTGATGGCGATGTGCCGCCAGTCGGGTGCCCAGCTGCGTGTCGTCGGGGCCGGGCCGAGGTGCCCACGGCCCCACAGCCACCGCGGCTGCGCGTAGTGCAGGTCGACCTGCTGCCCGGGGTGGACGTCGACCTCGCTCGTGGCCTCCCCGTAGGTGGTCGTCCCGTCGCTCGACTCGACGTCCACGCGGTGGCGACCCGGCGACAGGTCGACGAGCGTGGTCTCGCCGGCCACCGGGTACGGCTGACCGTCGACGCGGAGGCGGACCATCGACGCCCTCCCGGCGACGACGACCCGGACCCGACCCGTGCTGATCATGGCCCCGACGCTACTGACTACTCTGGCCGCGTGAGCACCCACCCGACGATGCGCGTCATGGAGTGGCTCCTGCGGCGAGTGCTCGTGGGGCCTCCCCTTCGCGCCTACCTCCGGCTCGAGGTGGAAGGGGCCGAGCACGTGCCCGCCACCGGCCCGGTGATCATCGCGAGCAACCACCTGAGCTTCCTCGACTCGATGGTCATCCCGCTCGCCGCAGGGCGCAAGGTGGGCTTCCTCGGCAAGGCCGAGTACGTCACCGGCACCGGCGTCTCCGGGTGGCTCGGGCGACTGTGGTTCGGCGAGTTCGGCGGGATGATCCCCGTCGACCGGTCCGATGCCCGCGCTGCTGCCCGCTCCCTCAAGCTCGCGCAGGAGCACCTGGCCGGTGGGGGAGCCTTCGGCATCTACCCCGAGGGCACCCGCAGCCGGGACGGCCGCCTGCACAAGGGGCGCACCGGCGTCGGCCGGCTCGCCATCGCCTCCGGCGCACCCGTGGTGCCCTGCGCCCTCATCGGCACCGACAAGGCGCAGCCCGTCGATGCCCGCGGCATCCGGCCGCACCGGGTCACCGTGCGCTTCGCCCCGCCCGTCGACGTCGCCGCCCTCGAGCAGCGGCACGTCAAGGGCGCGCTCCTGCGCGCCGTCACCGACGAGGTCATGGACGCCATTGCGCAGCGGTCGCCGCAGCAGCGCTCCGACGGCTACGCCGACCGACCCGACGTCGCCTGACCGCGCGCGCCCCCGCCGACCGGCGCGGCCGGCTCAGTACGATGGCGCGGTGCTGAAGACGACGATCGCCGCCCTCGCCGGCAAGGCCGCCCGCCGCGCCGCCCGTCTCCGGGGCGGTGGCACCGGAGGCTCTGCACTCCCCGGCCTCGTCGCGGAGAAGATCGACCCGGGCTTCCTCGCCCACGCGCTCGCCGACGTCCCCGGAGGGATCGTCGTCGTCTCCGGCACCAACGGCAAGACGACGACGACCAAGATGCTCGTCGCGCTCCTGCGGGCCCACGGCCGGACGGTCTTCACCAACCCCACGGGCAGCAACTTCACCCGCGGCGTCATCTCCGCCATGCTCAGCGAGCGACTCCACCGGGGCCGGCTGCAGGCCGACATCGCCGTCCTCGAGCTCGACGAGGCGCACGCCCTGCACTTCGCCCGCGCCGTCGCCCCGACGTACGCGCTGCTGCTCAACGTCGCCCGCGACCAGCTCGACCGCTTCGCCGAGATCGACCACACCGCGGGCCTGCTGACCCAGCTCGCCGGCGTGACGACGACCGGGGTCGTGCTCAACCGCGACGACCCCTTCGTCAACCGCATCGCGACGACGGTCGGCGCCGACGTCGACGTCACGTGGTTCGGCCTCGACGCCTCGATCGCCGACCGTCTCGGCGAGCTGCAGGAGCACGACGCCCGCGGCCACGACGCCTGGTCGCCGCCCGCCGCCCGCGCCCGCGACTCCCTGCTCCAGCCCCAGGACGAGCAGCGGCTCAGCGTGCTCTTCGGCGAGGCCGGCGAAGGGGGGCGGCTCGGCCCCGTCGAGCTGCGTCAGCGCGGGCTCGCCGCGATGATCAACGCGACCGCGGCCACGGCCACGGCGCGGACCCTGCTCGGCGAGGCCTTCGACCCCGCGGCCGCGGAGCAGGCGCTGCGGACGGTGGCCCCTCCCTTCGGCCGTGGCGAGGTCGTCGACGTCGACGGGACCCCGCTCGAGCTCGTCCTCGTCAAGAACCCGGCCGGCTTCACCGTCGCACTCGGCACCTACGGCTCGACCCCCGTCGCCACGATGGTCGCGATCAACGACGACTACGCCGACGGCCGCGACGTCTCCTGGCTCTACGACGTGAGCTTCGAGTCGCTGCGGGACAAGGGGGTCGCGATCACCAGCGGTGTGCGGGGCTGGGACATGGCGCTGCGCCTCCAGTACGACGACGTGCCGGTGGCCTCGACGGAGGTCGACCTCGGCCGGGCCCTCGACGCCTTCCTCGCCGACCACGCCGGGGAGCCCAAGCGGATCTTCTGCACCTACACCGCGATGCTCGCGCTGCGCCGCATGCTCGGCGAGCGGTACGACCTGCCCGAGATGGGCGTGGACGCCCCCGAGACCCAGGGAGCCTGACATGACCCGCGACATCCCCATCCTCGGTGAGCCCACCGGCTCGGCACTGCCCGCGGACCCCGGCCACGAGGGCAAGGGCGAGATCCACCTCGTCCACCTCTACCCCCGCGAGATGAGCATCTACGGCGACCTCGGCAACACCCGCTGCCTCGCCGCGCGCATCCGCCGTCACGGCTACGTGCCGGTCGTCCACCAGCACCACCCCGGACAGGAGCTGCCCGAGCAGGTCCACCTCGTCGTCGGCGGCGGGGGGCAGGACTCGGGGCAGTCCAAGGTCGAGGACGACCTCGAGCGCCAGGCGGACCGGCTGCGCGACCTCGCGGCCGACGGCACCCCGATGCTCATGATCTGCGGCATGTACCAGCTCTTCGGCAAGGCCTTCGTCACCGTGCAGGGGGAGCGGCTGCCGGGCCTGGGCATCCTCGACGTGACCACCCAGGGCAACGAAAAGCGGATGATCGGCCCGATCGTGCTGAGCACCGACCACGGCGACGTCGTCGGCTACGAAAACCACTCGGGCTCCACCACGCTCGGGGCGGGGCAGGCCCCCTTCGGCCGGGTGCGGCACGGCATGGGCAACAACGGCACCGACGGCACCGAGGGCGCGGTCACCGGGCACGTCATCGGCTCCTACCTGCACGGCCCGATCCTGCCGGCCAACCCGCGGCTCGCCGACACCCTCATCGGGTGGGCGGCGGAGCGGGCGACGGGGCGGCCCTTCGAGCCGGAGCAGCTCGACGACGAGGTCGCGCGCCAGGCGCACACCCGTCAGGTGCGTCGGCTCGTCGGCTGACGGACCGGCGTCAGGTGTCGGCGTCGGCCAGCTCGTCGCTCGTGGCGCGCGGCATGAGGCTCCACGCGACCCACCCGAGCGCCCCCAGGGGGATCTCGAGGAAGTGCGTGAAGATCGAGAAGAGCACGACCCCGGCCATCGCCGATGCCGGGTCCGCGCCCCAGGCGACGAGCGCGGCTGCCGTGCCGGTCTCGGTGACGCCGAGGCCGCCCGGCGTCACGCCGACCGCCGTGAGCAGCCGCCCGATCGCATAGGCCGCGAAGAGCTGGCCGAAGGGCAGCTCGATGCCCGTCGTCTGCGTGCACAGCAGGAAGAGGACGTAGTAGAGGCCGAAGAAGCCGAGCATGCCGAGCGACATCTGCAGCCACCCGGTGCGGACGGTCTCGGCGATCCGCCCCCGCAGGTCCGTCAGGCCGCGCTCGATGCTGTCGCCGTGCCCGCGGCGCACGAGCCGCACGAGCCGGTCGAGACCGCGCCCCAGCTGCCGGGCGCCACGGTCGGTGCCGATGGCCAGCGCGAAGAGGACGACGATCGCCGCGCCCGACAGCACCGCCGCCCAGGCGGCCTCGCGCATGGCGGGGGGCAGATCGGTGGCACCCCAGGCCAGGCCGACCACGGCGATGATCGGGAGGGCGACGCGGGCCAGGACATTCCACACCCCGGTGACGACCGCCATCGTCGTCACGCTCGCTGCCGAAAATCCCCAGGACTTCGCGATCGAGTAGGTCGCGGCCAGGCCGATGGCGCCACCGCCCGGCAGCAGGTTGGAGACGGAAGACCCGCAGACGTTGAGGATCAGCGCCCGCACGTGCCCCAGCCCCTGCATGGCACCCGTCATGACGAAGGTGTAGCAGTACAGCCCCCCGACGACGAGGCCTGCGAAGAGCGCGGCCTTCCAGAGCGGCACGGTGCCGAGCACGTGCCAGACCTCGCTCCACGACGTCTTGGCGAAGTGCGGCAGGCCCCACCACAGCATCCCGACGGCCAGCCCGAGACCGACCGTCACCTGCAGCACCCGGACGACGTGGGAGCTCCGCCGCTGCTGCGGGTCGGCCTCGCCCTCCGGCGGGCTCGCGCCCGTCATGCCAAGCCCTCGAAGATGTCGGTGGCCGCCGTGCCCGGGGCCGCGTCCGGGTCGACGAACCATTCGCGGCCGAAGACGAGGTCGTAGAGCGGCCGGGGGATGCGCACGAGCATCCCGAGCGTGCGGTCGCCCCCGCCCCCGCCGTCGGCGGCGGCCTGGCTCGCGTGGGCGCGCATCGACGCGCGCTTGGCAGCCGCGTGGCGCCGCACCGGGATGCGGTGGGTGATCTCCGTCTTCGCGGCGAAGGCCCGGTCGAAGCTGCTGCGGTCGAACTCGGGCGGGAAGCGGTAGACCTTGGCCACCAGGTCGATCGCCCGGCAGATGAGATCGCGGGGCACGGTCGCCCACAGGACCCGCACGTCGAGCCCGCGCTCGCGCGCCAGCTCGGCGGCCCGCGACCCGACCTCGTGCACGCGCACGTGGTCGCGGTGCCCGTACCCGCCGTTGGGGTCGTAGGTCGTCAGGACGTCGCCCCGCTCCTCGACGAGCACGTCGGCCAGCGCGCTGGCCGCCTCGTCGATCGGCACCCGGACGAAGCGGCGTCCGCCGGGCGGGTCCGGCCACACCTCGGGGCCGCTGCCGCTGTCGGCGTGCCCGAGCTCCACGGTGCGGGCGACACCGAGCGCGCGCGCACTCGCGGCGAGCTCGCGGCTGCGGGTGGAGGCGAGGGCATCTCCCTTCGCGCCGTAGGCGGTCTCGTCGGTCTCGCCGAGCGCCCCGTCGGTCGCGACGACGAGGACCACGCGGTGCCCCTCGGCCGCGGCGCGGGCCATCGTCCCCGCCGTGAGCAGGGCCTCGTCGTCGGGGTGCGCGTGGAAGACCACGAGGGTGCGGGCTGCGGAGTCCATCGGGTGAAACCCTGCCACACCAGCCCGTGGCACCCTTGGACCCGTGAAGGTGGCCCTGCTCTCCGACTGCTACCCGCCGCGCACCGGCGGGATCGAGTCGCAGGTGGGCGACCTCGCCGCACAGCTCGTCACGGCCGGTCACGAGGTCGAGGTCTTCACCGCGACGGCCGGCGGCGCGGGGGAGCGCGGCGTGCGGGTGCACCGGATGGACACCCCGTGGGCGGGCGGGCTGCCGGTCAACCCCTTCGCCCCGCCCGAGGTCGCCCGCCGGCTCTCCGCGGGGGGCTTCGACGTCGCCCACGTGCACATGGGGGTCGTCTCTCCCTTCGCCTGGGACATGGCCGGCGTGACCACGCGGCTCGGCCTGCCGACGGCCCTCACCTGGCACTGCGTGCTCGACCGCGCGGCCCGCCCGCTCGGGCCGGTGGTGCGCCGGTGGGTGGAGCGGGGCGCGGTGCTGTCGGCGGTCTCCGGCTTCGCAGCCCGGGGCGTGCGCACCGCGGCGAAGGGAGAGCCCGTCGCCGTGCTCCCCAACGGCATCGACCCGAGCCTCTGGCGCGGTACCGCACCACCGATGGCTGCCGAAGCCCCCCCCGCCCGCCCGGTCCGCGTCGTCACCGCCTCGCGCCTGGCCCCCCGCAAGCGGGTCGGGGCCCTGCTGTCCGTGGCGGCGCGCGCCCACGAGAGGCTCGGGCCGGGGGCGCTGACGCTCGAGGTCTTCGGCGAGGGTTCGTTGCGCCCGTGGCTCGAGGCGCGCACCCGCGCCCTCGGGCTCGAGGAGGTCGTGCGGCTACCCGGCCGGGTGAGCCGCGCCGAGTTGGCCGCCGCGTGGGCCGGTGCCGACGTCTACCTGTCGCCGACGCGCCTGGAGGCCTTCGGCATCGCGGCGCTCGAGGCGCGCACGGCCGGGCTCCCGGTCATCGCCCGCGGCGACTCGGGGGTCCGCGAGGTCGTGACCGACGGGGTGTCCGGCCTGCTCGCCGCCGACGACGCCGGGCTCGCCGACGCTCTCGTGCGCCTGGTCGCCGACGACAGCCTGCGGGCCCGCCTCGCGCAGCACAACCGGACCACACCGCCGGCGCAGACCTGGGCGCGGGTCGTCGAACAGGTCGCGGCCGAGTACCGGCGGGCCGGCGCATGACGATCGTCGTCGCCGCGGTGTCGGAGGGTGTCGAGGTCGGACGCTGGCGCCTCGGTCACGGCGAGGACCCGGCTTGGCTGCTCGCTGCGCACGGGTGGGGCGGGGCGCCGACGGGGACGCGTCTGATGGGGCCGGATGTCGTGATCGACTACGAGGTCACGGCGTGCCCACCGATCACCGCGCCCGAGGTGCCGCTCGCCCCGCAGGGAGCACGTCGGCTGCAGCGGCTCGCGGCCTATGCGTTGGTCGTCGACGCCGGGCACCTGCTGCTCACCCAGCTGTCGGAGCGGGTCGCGGGCGGGGCCGGTCGCTGGACCCTGCCCGGTGGCGGCGTCGACCCCGGTGAGGCCCCCGTCGACGGGGCGGTGCGAGAGGTGCACGAGGAGGCCGGGCAGGTGGTCGTCGTCGACGAGCTCGTCCAGGTCCAGTCCCGGCACTGGATCGGTGACGTCGCGGCGGGCGAGTCACCCGAGGACTTCCACGCGGTCCGGCTGATCCACCGGGCGACGTGCCCGGAGCCGGGGCCCGCACGGGTCGTCGAGGTCGACGGGTCCACCGCGGCGGCCGCCTGGGTGCCCCTTGCCGAGGTGCGGGCGCTGCCCGTCGCCGACATGGTCCGGCTGGCGTGGCCGCACGTCCCCGGAGCCGTCTCCTACCCTCTGTAGGAGACGAGGCGGGCGTCGCCTACCCTTGGCCCCATGGACGCCCTGCACCTCATCCTCTACATCCTCCACATGATCGCGCTGATCGCCATCGTCGTCAGCCCGCCCATCCCCGGCAGCGGTCACCTGGTGCAGGTGTGGGCTGCGCGCGCCCAGCTGGTCATCGGCCTGCTGCTCACCGGTCTCGCCGAGGCGGGCGACGACCCGGTCAACCACGCGAAGATCGGCACCAAGCTGCTCATCATGATCGCAGTGCTCGCCTGCGCCGAGATCGGCAACGCCAAGGCCAAGCGCGGCGAAAGCGGCACGACGCTCGCCTGGGCCGCCGCCGGCCTGGCGGTCGTCAACGCGGCCATCGCCTTCCTCTGGTGATCTGACCTGCGTGTCGGACTGCAGTCGGTCCTGACGGGAGCGCGCCACCCGCGTGCTGTCGTCAGGCGATGAGCGAACTGCAGTCCGACACCCGGGCGCGCTGTCGCACGACCCGCGCGATGACCTCGCGCACCCAGTCGGGGTTGTACATCACGTGCTCCCACGCGGAGCGGAGCACGACCCACCGGCGATTACGACACGCCGGGTCTCAGGGCACGAGCAGCAGCTTGCCCGTCGTCTCCCGCCCCTCGAGCGCGTCGTAGGCGGCCGCTGCCTCGGCGAAGGGGTAGCGGTGGTGGATCGCGATGTCGAGTCGCCCGGCGGAGATGTCCGCGAAGACCTCGCGCCCCCGCATGAGCAGCTCGTCGCGGTCCTGGATGTAGTGGGCGAGCGTGGGGCGGGTGACGAAGAGCGAGCCGCCGCTGTTGAGACGCTGCAGGTCGAAGGGGGGTACCTGCCCCGACGCCCCACCGAAGAGCACGAGGGTGCCCCGGGGTCGTAGCGACGCCAGCGACGCGTCGAAGGTCGCCCGGCCCACCCCGTCGTAGACGACGTCGACGCCGCGCGAGGCGCCGACACGGTCGGCGGCGGCGGCGATGTCGGCCGCGAGGTCGTCGGTGCGCGAGTAGTCGACGAGCTCGGCGGCGCCGCGTGACCGGGCGATATCGAGCTTGGACTGCGAGCCGGCCGTGGCGATGACGGTGCCGCCCCGGCTGGTGATCATCTGCGTCAGCAGCTGGCCGACGCCACCGGCCGCGGCGTGCACGAGGGCGACGGTGCCCTCCCCGACGCGCACGCAGTCGGTGACGAGCGCGTGCGCGGTCATGCCCTGCAGCGTCGCGGCGCAGGCGGTCTCGAGGTCGACGTCGTCGGGCACCGGCAGCAGGCGGGTCGAGTCGGCGATGACGAGCTCCGCGTGCAGTCCCGCGGCCATCGACCAGGCGACGCGGTCACCCACCGCGACGACGGCTCCCTCGCCCACGGCCCGCACCGTGCCCGCGGCCTCGACGCCCTGCACGTAGGGAGGCTCCGTCGGGTAGATGCCCTCGCGCTGGTAGACGTCGATGAAGTTGACCCCGCCGGCGGCCACCTCCACGAGCGCCTCGCCCGGGCCGGGGTCGGGTACCTCCCGCTCCTCGACGGCGAGGACCTGCGATCCTCCGTGGCGGGTGACGACGAGTGCGCGCATGGTGGCCATGACGCCAGCCTAGGGACTACAGCGAGGCGATGACCTCGTCGAGCATCGCCTCGGTGAGCCGGCCGGTCTGGGTGTTGTGCTGGCTCACGTGGTAGCAGCCGACGAGCTCCACCTCGCGTCCCTCGGGTGTGCGAAGCACCGCGCGGGCGCCGTGGCCGAACTTCGGCTTCGGTCGCGGCACCTCCCACCCTGCATGCCGCACCCCGGCGATCGTCGCGTCCCAGCCGATCGCCCCCAAGCACATGATCGACCGGACAAAGGGAGCGCTCCGCGCGAGGTCGGCATCGAGCCACGGCGCACAGGTGCGCTTCTCGTCGGTCGTGGGCTTGTTCTGCGGGGGAGCGCAGCGCACCGGTGCGGTGATCCGCACGCCGTCGAGGACCAGCCCGTCGCCGGCCGCCCACGACTCCGGCTGGCTCGCGTAGCCGGCTCGGTGCAGGGCGGCGAAGAGCCAGTCACCCGAGCGGTCACCGGTGAAGTTGCGCCCCGTCCGGTTGGCCCCGTGCGCCGCGGGAGCGAGCCCGACGACGACGACCGGCGCGTCGGGCGGCCCGAGGGCCGGGACCGGCCGCCCCCAGTAGGGCTGGTCGGCGAAGGCGGCCCGCTTCGTCACGGCCACCTCCTCGCGCCAGGCGACGAGGCGCGGGCAGGCGCGGCACACGGAGATCCGGGCGTCGAGCTCGGCCCGGCCGGCGGCCCCCTTCGCCAGCCGCCGCACCTGGGCGGCCGTCCGGGCCACGGGCGTCTCGGCGGTCGCCGCGTCATCGGGCCACCCCGTCCCCGGCTCCACCGGCGAGGCGAAAGGAGCGCCCGTCACCGGGTGCGGCAGCAGCTCGTTCATCGATTCACCATAGATCGGTGACCGCTCCCTGAGGAGCGAGGTCGCCCGCGGCCGAGCGTCTCGAAGGGGCGCACCGCTCACCATCCGACAGACTCGACCCATGGCCATCGACGAAGCCCTCGCCGACCGCGTCCGCACCGACCTCTCCGAGCGCGGCATCGAGTGGGAGGAGCGGCGGATGTTCGGCGCGCTCATCTTCATGGTCGGCGGCTCGATCCTCGTCGGCGTGCGCGGTGGGGGCGGTCTGCTGGCGCGGGTCGACCCCGTCGAGAGCGCGGACCTGCTCGCCGTCGCCGGCCCGCTCGACGCGCAGGTCGCCGACATGGGCGGCAAGGACATGGGCCCGAGCTGGTTGGACGTGCACCCCGACGCGGTCGCCGACGACGCGGGCCTGACGCACTGGCTCGACGCCTGCCTGCGCCGCTGACCCGGCCGCGCGTCAGCTGGGCAGCGCTGTCGTAGTGGGCATGCGCGGTCCCAGGTCCTCTGCAGCCAAGCGGGTGAGGCGGATGGTCACGCGCGAGAGCGGAGTTGCCGGCGCACGTCACCCCAGTCGAGCGTGGAGGCGGGGTGGGTGGCATCGAGGCCCTCGACCAGTTGCCGGCGTTCCAGCTCGGTGGGGTGGCAGACGGCTTCACCGACGTGGGTCCGCAATGCCTCCTGGACCACTTCCGAGCGGCTCCGGTGCTCGACGGCGTGCGCTCGTTCGATCAGGTCGTAGAGCTCCTCCGGCAATGTCACGGCAACTCTGCGCACCATGCCCAACCTCCTGGTATGAGGAAATCATGCCGATGCGGCGCGGGGAGAAGCCGCCCCGCCGAGATCATTCGTCGGGCTCGGCCGGCCCCTCGTGCCCGGCGGCCTCGTCGCGCTCGGCCCACTCGAGCAGCGGCGTCAGGTCGTGCGCGACGTCGTCGATGCCCGCGTGCAGGTCGCCGATCTCGGCGAAGCGCTGCGGCACCGTGGCGATCGTGCAGTCCTGCGGCTCGACGTCGGCGATCTCGTCCCAGGTGATCGGCGTCGACACGGTCCCGCGGGCATTGCCCCGCACCGAGTAGGCGGCCGCGATCGTGTGGTCGCGGGCATTTTGGTTGTAGTCGACGAAGACCGCCGCCGGGTCGCGGTCCTTGCGCCACCACGTCGTCGTCACGTCCTGCGGTGCACGCCGCTCGACCTCGCGGGCGAAGGCGAGCGCCGCCCTGCGCATGTCGCCGAACTCCCACCGGGGCTCGATCCGGACGTACACGTGGAGCCCGGACCCACCGCTCGTCTTGGGGAAGCCGACGACCCCGAGCTCGTCGAGCACCTCGCGGCAGACGTCGGCCACCCGCCGCACCCGGTCGAAGGGAGCGTCCGGCATGGGGTCGAGGTCGATCCGCCACTCGTCGGGCCGGTCGACGTCGGCGCGGCGGACATTCCACGGGTGCAGCTCGACGGTGCTCATCTGCACCGCCCAGATGATCGCGCCGAGCTCGGTGGGGCACAGCTCGTCGGCGTGCAGGGCGTAGCGGGGGAAGTGCAGCCGCACCGTCTCGACCCAGTCGGGCGCACCCTTCGGCAGGCGCTTCTGGTGGACCTTGGCCCCGGCCACGCCCTTGGGGAATCGGTGCAGCATCGTCGGGCGCTCCCGCAGCGCGCGCAGGATCCCATCGCCGACGGCGAGGTAGTACCGCGCGAGGTCGAGCTTGGTCTCGCCGCGCTCGGGGAAGTAGACCCGGTCGGGGGAGGAGATGCGCACGTCGCGCCCCCCGACGTCGAGGTGGACGTCGTCGCCGTGCTCGCCGCGGGCCATGCCCTCGAGACTAGGCCAGCCGAGCCCCCTTCGGCCGATCCGTGACGACCGTGGGCACCCAGTAGCGCCGCTTGCCCACGCGCGAGTCCTCGTAGGCCCCACCGGCGCCCTCGATGACCGCCCGTGACGCGGCGTTGTCCTCGTCGCAGGTGACGAGCACCCGCTCGTGGCCCATCTCGGCGGCGAGCTCGAGCACCTGGCGAAGGGCGGTGCTCGCGTGCCCCTGCCGCCTCGCCGAGGGCCGGATCGAGTAGCCGATGTGCCCGCCCTGCTCGAGGAGGACGTCGGTCAGCTCGTGTCGGAAGGCGATCGAGCCGAGGTAGGTGTCGCCCTCGACGATCCACAGGTAGGTGCACGGGACGAAGTGCGCCGGCCGCGGCGTCTCGGGCAACTCGTCGGCGCGGCGAGCCTGCACCAGGCGCCGGAAGGTGTCGGGGTCCTCGAGCCCCTCGCGGGTGAAGTCCAGCCCGGCGAAGCCCGTCGTCGGGTCGGCCGCCAGCTGCAGCTCGCCGTCCCCGTCACGGTGCGCCCGGGCGAACTCGTCGAGCGCCTCGAGGTAGGAGTGCTGGTAGCGGGCGTCGGGTCGCACGATCTGGGCCATGGCGGCACCCTATGTCGCTCATATCCCACCATGTGAATAGGAATTTGCTCGGGTGGTGTCACCTGTGGTGGGCTGCTCGCATGGACCACACGACGCGCGCCGGGACCCCCTTCGCCGGGGTGCGTCGTCTGCACCTGGACCTCGCGCTCCACCTCGGTGCCCTCTGTCGTCGCTGCGCCTGACCGCAGCCCGCAGACCCCACCGCACAGGAGCCCACCCATGTACACGACCTCGTCCACACCTGCCCTCGCCCGATCGACACCCGGCGTCGAGGCATTCACCCCCGTCCAGCTGCTGCGCCTGACTCAGCTCTTCGCGAGCGACCCGGCACTGGCCGACACCCTCGGCCCCGACCCCGACCGACCGGGGGAGCGCAGCTGGCGGCTGCTCGCCGACAGCCCCCGGCTGCAGGTCTGGCTCATCCGCTGGCCCGTCGGCACGAGCACCGGCTGGCACGACCACGGCGGTGCGCGCGGCGGCTTCACCGTCGTGCGCGGCACCCTGACCGAGCGCACCCGCGAGCGGTCCGTCGTCGCGACCGAGCTCGACGAAGGGGAGGGCCGTGCCTTCGGGGGCAGCCACCTCCACGACGTCGTCAACCTCGGTCGCGAGGCCGCCGTGTCGGTCCACGCCTACAGCCCGACGCTCGCGCAGATGACCCACTACGACCTCGCCGACGGCGTGCTGCACCCCTCGGGCGTCGAGCAGCGGCAGGCGTGGTGAGCCGCGTGACCGGCCACCACGACGGCGTCGACGCACTCCTCGCCGACGCCCGCTCCCGGCTGAGCCGCGTCACGCCGGTGCAGGCCTGGCGGGAGGTGCGCGACGGCACGGCCCGCCTCGTCGACATCCGCCCGGCAGCGCAGCGGGCCGCCGAAGGGGAGGTCGCCGGTGTCCTCGACCCCTGGGTCATCGAGCGCAATGTCCTCGAGTGGCGGCTCGACCCGCGGCAGGGCGCCGCACTGCCCGGCGTCGCACTCGGCGACCGCGTCATCGTCCTCTGCCAGGAGGGCTACACCTCTTCGCTCGCGGCGGACTCCCTGCGCTCCATCGGCATCGAGCGGGCGACCGACGTCGTCGGCGGCTTCGCCGCGTGGCGTGAGCTCGGCCTGCCGGTCGCCCGCCTCCGCGCGGCCTGACGACGGTCAGGGCGCCGCCGGGTCGACCGGCGTCGGGTACGAGCCCTCGGGCACCGGGGCGGCCACCTCCGGTGCCCGCAGGGTGCGCACCTGCGGGGAGAGCAGGGCGAGCACGGCGGAGCTGACGATGATGGCGGCGCAGACGAGCAGCGCGGTGTGCGCGCCGAGGTGGACCGCTGCCGGACCGGCGAGCAGCACCCCGACGGGGCCGAAGAGCATCGACCCGAAGGCGTCGTACGACGCGACCCGCGACAGGGCGTGCGGCGGCACCTCGCGCTGCATCGTCGTCTGCCACAGGACGGTGAAGGTGTCCATGCCCAGACCCATGACGAAACCCCCGAGGACGATGAGCGCCAGCGGCGCCCCGAGCCCGAGCAGCAGGTACGGCAGGGCGGTGAGCGAGGTGAGCAGCACGCCGAGGAGGATCGGGCGCCGGGGGCGGATGCGCAGCGCGATGACGACACCCACGAGCATCCCGACCGCCTCGCCCGTGAGGATCGCCGACCACGCGCCCGCCCCGCCGAGCTCGGCCTCGGCGACCACCGGGCCCAGCACCGTGTGCGCGCCCTGCCAGGCGAGGATCAGCAGGGCGAACTGCGCGACGACGACCCAGAGCCACTGCCGTGAGGCGAACTCGACCCAGCCCTCGCGCAGCTCGGCGAGGACGGAGGTCCCCCCTTCGCCACCGGGACGTGGGGTCGAGCCGATGCGCCAGGCGAAGGTGGCGGCAGCGGCGTACACGCCCGCGGCGGTGACGAGGGCCCACCCCGGCCCCATGAGGACGACGACCGCACCGGCCGCGATGAGCCCGCCGATGCGGGCGACGTTGGCCCCCACCGCGAGCAGCGCATTGGCCGGCTGCAGCCGGTCCGGGGGCGCGACCTCGGGGATGATCCCCGACAGGACCGGCCAGACGACGGCGCCCGCGAGACCGGTGAGGACGGCGAAGGCACACACGAGCGGGATCGGTGCCCACCCGAGCAGCAGCATCGTCCCGATGCCGAGCCAGGCCACGAGCGAGAGGCACTCGCCGGTGAACATCACGAACCGGCGCGGGTAGCGGTCGGCGACGACACCGCCGAGCAGCAGCCCGAGCACGTGGGGGATCGCCTCGGCCGCGACGACGAGCGAGAGGGTCCCGGCGTCCGCGCCCGGCAGCCGCAGCACCCCGAAGGCCAGCGCCACAGGGGCGAAGGCCAGCCCGAGCATCGACAGGGTGCGCGCGGCGAAGAGCGCCGCGAAGCGCCGCTCCCGTAGCAGGCTCAGGTCCTCGCGCATCCCGCTCACCGGCGCAAGATACTCCGCGTCACCCGACCTGCCCGTCCGCGGGGCCTGTCACCGCGGCGACGTAGGCTGGAGGGCGAGATGAGCAGCCTCTTCGACGACCTCCCTGATGCCCTGCCCGGTGACTGGACCGCGGACGTGACCGATGCCGGGGTACCGGCGTGGGCGATGTCCGAGGAGGGGCCCACGCGGGCCGTCCACAGCGCGCACCCGGCCCGGCAGCAGCAGGACCCCGAGGAGCTCGTCGCCGGCCTCAACCCCGCCCAGCGCGAGGCAGTCCTGCACCACGGTGGCCCCCTGCTCATCATCGCCGGCGCCGGGTCGGGCAAGACGAGGGTGCTCACCCACCGCATCGCGCACCTGCTCGCCGCCCGAGGGGCCCAGCCGGGGCAGATCCTGGCCATCACCTTCACCAACAAGGCCGCCGCCGAGATGCGCGAGCGGGTCGAGGAGCTCGTCGGACCCCGCGCCCGGGCGATGTGGGTCATGACCTTCCACTCCGCGTGCGTGCGCATCCTGCGCCGCGAGGCGACCAAGGTCGGGATGAAGAGCAGCTTCTCGATCTACGACGCGGCCGACAGCCAGCGGCTCATCGCGCTCGTCATGCGCGACCTCGACCTCGACCCCAAGCGATTCCCCCCGCGCGGCATGGGGCACCGGATCAGCAACCTCAAGAACGAGCTCGTCGACGAGGAGGAGTTCGCCCGGCGGGTCTCGGCTGACGAGGACGCCGAGCGGCCCGGGGGCACGCACCAGGAGCAGACGCTGGCGCAGGTCTACACCGAGTACCAGCGGCGGCTGCGCCAGGCCAATGCGCTCGACTTCGACGACATCATCATGACGACGGTGCACATCCTCCAGGCCTTCCCCGACGTGGCCGAGCACTACCGTCGCCGCTTCCGTCACGTGCTCGTCGACGAGTACCAGGACACCAACCACGCGCAGTACATGCTCGTCAAGGAGCTCGTGGGTGGTGACAAGGACGCGACGCAGGGCGAGCACGCCGTCGAGCCGAGCGAGCTGGTCGTCGTCGGTGACGCCGACCAGTCGATCTACGCCTTCCGCGGCGCCTCGATCCGCAACATCGTCGAGTTCGAGGAGGACTACCCGGACGCCCGCTCCATCCTCCTCGAGCAGAACTACCGCTCCACGCAGACGATCCTCACCGCGGCCAACGCGGTCATCGAGCGCAACGAGTCCCGGCGCAAGAAGAACCTGTGGACGCAGGCCGGTGCCGGCGAGCAGATCGTGGGATACGTCGGCGACAACGAGCACGACGAGGCCTCCTTCATCGCCAAGACCATCGACGAGCTGCACGACGAGCAGGGGGTTCGGCCCGGCGACGTGGCCGTCTTCTACCGGACCAATGCCCAGTCCCGCGCGATCGAGGAGGTCTTCGTCCGCGTCGGCCTGCCCTACAAGGTCGTCGGTGGTACCCGCTTCTACGAGCGGCGCGAGGTCAAGGACGCCCTGGCCTACCTGCGGGTCGTCGCCAACCCCGCCGACACGGTCAACCTGCGGCGGATCATCAACGTGCCCAAGCGGGGCATCGGCGACCGGGCTCAGCTGGCCGTGGCGCAGCTCGCGGAGCGGGAGCGGATCCCCTTCGTCGCGGCGCTGGGCCGGGCCGAGGACGCGCCGGGCATCGCCACCCGCTCGCTCAAGGCGGTGCAGGGCTTCACCGCGCTGCTGGAGTCGTTGCGCGAGCAGCGCGACAGCGGTGCCGGGGTCGGCGAGCTGCTCGAGGCGGTCCTCGAGCGCACCGGGTACACCGCCGAGCTCCAGGCCAGCCGTGACCCGCAGGACGAGACCCGGCTCGAAAACCTCGCCGAGCTCGTCGGCGTCGCGCGCGAGTTCGACGCCACCCGTGAGGCGACGGGCGAGGTCATCAGCCTCGACGACTTCCTCGAGCAGGTGAGTCTCGTCGCAGACGCCGACGAGATCCCCGACGACCCGGGCGAGGGCGGTGAGGCAGCCGACCAAGGGGTCGTCACCCTCATGACGCTGCACACGGCCAAGGGCCTGGAGTTCCCGGTCGTCTTCCTCACGGGCATGGAGGACGGGACCTTCCCCCACCAGCGCAGCCTGGGCAATGCCACCGAGCTCGAGGAGGAGCGGCGGCTGGCCTATGTCGGCATCACGCGGGCCCGTGAGCGGCTGCACCTCTCGCGCGCGGCGGTGCGCAGTGCCTTCGGGGCGCCGCAGTACAACCCCGCATCCCGGTTCCTCGACGAGATCCCCGAGCACCTCGTGCGCTGGGAGCGCACCGGCCCGCCCGTCGGGCTGGGGCGTGGCTCCGGGCGGGAGCCCGCGGTCGCCCGGCTCGCCGCCCGACCGGGCGTGCGCTCACCGGGCAACCGGCCGGTCATCTCGCTCTCCGACGGTGACAAGGTCACGCACGACAGCTTCGGTCTCGGCACGGTGATCCGGGTCGAGGGCGAGGGGGACAAGGCGATGGCGCACGTCGACTTCGGGGGAGAGGACGGCGTCAAGCGGCTCCTGCTGCGCTACGCCCCGCTCGAAAAGCTCTGAGGACGACCGAAGGGGGCCGACGACCACTGGTCGTCGGCCCCCTTCGGGTTGGCTGGGCGGTGTCAGTTGATGCCGCGCTCCGCGAGCCATCCGGCCGGGTCGATCGGCGATCCGCCACCGGGGTGGATCTCCATGTGCAGATGCGGGCCGGTCGAGCGGCCCGTGTTGCCGGAGAGGGCGACGACGTCACCGGGGGCGACCTGCTGGCCGACGGTGGCGCTGATCGAGCTCAGGTGGCCGTAACGGGAGACGGTGCCGTCCCAGTACTTGATGTCGATGTAGTTGCCGTAGCCGCTCATCGGGCCGGCTCCGACGACGGTGCCGCTGCTCATCGCCTTGAGCGGGGTGCCGACCGCGGCGGCGTAGTCCTGGCCCGCGTGGAGGCGACCCCAGCGGTGGCCGAAGGGGGAGGTGAAGACGGCGTTGTCGAGCGGCTTGACCCAGCTCTGCGCACCGGCGGGCGCCGTCGCGCCGGACGTGCTGTCGCTGGTCTCGCTCGTCCCCGCAGCGTCGGTGCCGGTGGTGCCGGCGCTGCTGCGGGCGGCACGGGCCTGCTCGCGCTTCTTGGCGGCGAGGTCCTTGCGGGCCTCGGCGCGGGCGGCGCGCTTGCGCTCCTGGGTGCGGGCCTGGTCCTCGGCGACGGAGGTCGACGCGGCCTGGCGGCGGGTGGCGAGCCCGCTCGTCTCCTGGGCGGAGGCGGCGACCTCGGTGCGGGCGCTCTCGCCGAGCTGCGGGTCGGCGAGCAGGTCGCCGGCCTCGCGGTCCGCCGCGGGGGTGATGAAGGCGGCGTTGGCCTGGGAGGCGGCCTCTGCGGTGAAGGGGGACGACTGCGCAGCCGTCGCCCCGGCAGCAGTCAGCACCAGCGTCGCCGCGGCTGCGGTGGGCAGCGCGTAGGCCGGGCTGAAGCTCTTGGGGAGTCGGGAGCGGCGCTCGAGAGCGCGTCGCTCGGCGCGCGTGGGCGGCCGGTGCCGCCCGGTGTAGTCACTCATGAAGGGGACGTCCTCGCAGGGGATCGCGGACAAATCCCCGAAACCCTAGCGTGACCGTTTCGTTATGCAAAACCGAGGTGGCATCCGGCGGCGGCACGACCGGCGGGCCGTGGGGAGGTCAGGCCTGACGCGAGGTGATGTCGGTCACCGAGGCGGTCGGTGCGCCCTCGCTGTCGATCTGCGTCAGGCGGGTCGCGATCTCGTGCACGACGCTCGGCAGGATCGGCAGGGACAGGTGGCCCACGCCGTGCATGCGGATGTTGGTCGTCGCCACCCCATCCTGGTGGAGCGAGGCGTTGACCGCGGGCACGACCGCCTCGTCGGTGTCCGACCAGATGGCGATGACCCGGGTGCGGCAGCCGGGCGCGGGCTGGTTGAGCTCCTGCATCAGCCCGCTGCCGGGCCGCAGCTGTCGGGTGAGCGACGTCGGCAGCAGGTAGGCGGCGAGGGTGCCGGTGTGCGGCGAGCCGAGCGTCGCGAGCGTGTGGACCCGCTCGTCACCACCGAGGCGGGTGACGTAGTAGCGGGCGACGACGCCACCGAGGCTGTGGGCGACGATGTGGATCCGCTCGTAGCCCGTCTCCTCGACGATCGCCTCGACCTCCTCGGCGAGCTGGGCCGCGGCGGTCCGCACGTCGCGGGTGCGCACCGAGTAGTTCATGGCGAAGACGCGGCTGAAGCCGCGCCGCAGCAGTCCGCGTCGCATGAGCGTGAAGATCGAGTGGTTGTCGGCCAGGCCGTGCAGCAGCAGGATCGGCGTCCCGACCTCCGTGACGGCGTTGACGAGCATGCCCCGCTGCACGGGGTTGAGGTGCTCGACGCGATAGCCGTGCCGGGGGCTGCCACGCCGCGGGGCCCGGGCACCGAAGGGGTAGAGCGAGATGTGTGTCGTCGCCCAGACGACCTCGACCGCGGCGAAGACCGCCGCCTGGACGGAGGCCATGCTGCGCACGTGGTCGCAGACTCCGGCACGCAGGCTCGGCGCCACCGTGGCCGGAGCCTCGGCCGGGGCGCTCGTCGCCGCGGAGCTGGTCTGGGGAGACATGGTGACCCGAGAGTAACTCCGAAGGGGGAGCGTGGGGGAAGGGCCGTGACGACACTGTGATGACGCGGCCGGCGAGCCCCCCGGTGGACCGGACGTGCTCGGTGCCGGCGCGGGGGATAGTCTCGACCCGCACCCCGTTACCACAGCAGAGGACGGAATCAACCTCGTGGATCTCTTCGAGTACCAAGCACGCGACGTGTTCGAGAAGCATGGTGTCCCGGTTCTTGCCGGCGCCGTCGCCACCACCCCGCAGGAGGCTCGAGCAGCCGCCGAGACCATCGGCCAGAAGAGCGGCGGTGTCACCGTCGTCAAGGCCCAGGTCAAGACGGGTGGCCGCGGCAAGGCCGGCGGCGTCAAGGTCGCCAAGACCCCGGAGGAGGCCGAGGCGCACGCCGAGGCCATCCTGGGCATGGACATCAAGGGCCACACGGTCCACCAGGTCATGATCGCCCAGGGCGCCCAGATCGCCGAGGAGTACTACTTCTCCATCCTGCTCGACCGGGCCAACCGGACCTACCTCGCCATGTGCTCCAAGGAGGGCGGCATGGACATCGAGCAGCTCGCCGTCGAGCGCCCCGAGGCCCTCGCCCGCATCGCGGTCGACCCCAATGTCGGCATCGACGATGCCAAGGCCACCGAGATCGTCCAGGCTGCTGGCTTCGACGAGGCCGACCAGGCCAAGATCGCCGACGTCCTCAAGACCCTCTGGGTCGTCTACCGCGACGAGGACGCCACGCTCGTCGAGGTCAACCCGCTCGTCAAGACCGAGCAGGGCGACATCGTCGCCCTCGACGGCAAGGTGACCCTCGACGGCAACGCGGACTTCCGCCAGCCCGGTCACGCCGAGCTCGAGGACAAGGCCGCGGCCGACCCGCTCGAGGCCAAGGCCAAGGGCCTGGGCCTCAACTACGTCAAGCTCGACGGCAACGTCGGCATCATCGGCAACGGCGCCGGACTCGTCATGAGCACCCTCGACGTCGTCGCCTACGCCGGTGAGGACTTCACCGGTGGCGCGGCCAAGCCGGCCAACTTCCTCGACATCGGTGGTGGCGCCTCGGCCGAGGTCATGGCCAACGGCCTCGACGTCATCCTCGGCGACGAGCAGGTCAAGTCCGTCTTCGTCAACGTCTTCGGTGGCATCACCGCGTGCGACGCGGTCGCGGACGGCATCGTCGGCGCCCTGAAGACCCTCGGCGACTCGGCGAGCAAGCCGCTGGTCGTGCGCCTGGACGGCAACAACGTCGACGAGGGCCGTCGCATCCTCGCCGAGTTCAACCACCCGCTCGTGACCGTCGAGGCCACCATGGACGGCGCCGCCCGCAAGGCCGCCGAGCTGGCCGCGAAGTAAAGGACGACTGAAACAGACATGGCAATCTTCCTCACCGCTGACTCCAAGGTCATCGTCCAGGGCATGACCGGCTCGGAGGGCATGAAGCACACGACGCGCATGCTCGCCTCGGGCACCAACGTCGTGGGCGGCGTCAACCCCAAGAAGGCCGGCCAGAGCGTCGACTTCCCCGACGGCCAGTCCGTCCCCGTCTTCGGCTCCGTCGCCGACGCGATCAAGGAGACGGGCGCCGACGTGTCCGTCGTCTTCGTGCCGCCGGCCTTCGCCAAGTCCGCCGTCATCGAGGCCATCGACGCCGAGATCGGTCTCGCCGTCGTCATCACCGAGGGCATCCCCGTCAAGGACACCGCGGAGTTCTACAACTACTCCGTCGGCAAGGCCACGCGGATCATCGGCCCCAACTGCCCCGGCCTCATCAGCCCCGGCAAGTCCAATGCCGGCATCATCCCGGCCGACATCGCCGGTTCCGGCCGGATCGGTCTCGTGTCCAAGTCGGGCACGCTGACCTACCAGATGATGTACGAGCTGCGTGAGTTCGGCTTCTCCACCGGTGTCGGCATCGGCGGCGACCCGATCATCGGGACGACGCACATCGACTGCCTCGAGGCCTTCGAGGCCGACCCCGAGACCGACGCGATCGTCATGATCGGCGAGATCGGTGGCGACGCAGAGGAGCGTGCGGCGGCCTACATCAAGGAGCACGTCACCAAGCCGGTCGTCGGCTACGTCGCGGGCTTCACCGCCCCGGAGGGCAAGACCATGGGCCACGCCGGCGCCATCGTCTCCGGCTCCTCCGGTACGGCCGCGGCCAAGAAGGAGGCCCTCGAGGCCGCTGGCGTCAAGGTCGGCAAGACGCCGTCCGAGACGGCCGACCTCATGCGCGAGATCATGCAGGGCCTGTCCAAGTAGTCCCGGACATCCCACGCGTGAAGGGGGACGACGACCACGGGTCGTCGTCCCCCTTCGCCATGTCCTGACGAAGACCTGACGAAGTCGGGAGACGCCCGTGGGGTCCTCGTCATCTTGACGTCCTAGCGTGCCAAAGGCCCTGCCCAGGGGCCACCACCCCTGCACGAGGAGATCTCGCATGTCCCGGACCACGATGCTGGCCGCCGGTGCGCTCGCCGCCGCCGGCCTGCTCATGTCGACAGGTGCCCAGGCGGCGCCCGCCACGCCCGAGCCCACCCCGCAGGCCGAGGCGGCCGGCATCACCGAGCCGGGCGAGGCGGCGATGGGCTGGCGGCAGCGCGACGTCCGGACCCGCTCCCAGGTCACGGCCGCCGTGCCCGCCGGGGTCCCCGGCATCGACGTCTCCAACTGGCAGGGCCAGGTCGACTGGGCCGGTCAGTGGGGTGCCGGCAAGCGCTTCGCCTACGTCAAGGCGACGGAGGGCACGACGTACACGAGCCCCTCCTTCGGCCACCAGTACACCGGCTCCTACGCCCAGGGCTTCATCCGCGGCGCCTACCACTTCGCGCTGCCCGACAGCTCGAGCGGGACGACCCAGGCCAACCACTTCGTCGACCACGGTGGCGGCTGGAGCGCCGACGGCAAGACCCTGCCCGGCGCCCTCGACATGGAGTGGAACCCCTACGGCGCCACCTGCTACGGCAAGACGCAGACGCAGATGCGCACCTGGATCAACGACTTCCTCACCCAGTACAGGTCGCGCACGGGCCGCTACCCGGTCATCTACACGGCGACGAGCTGGTGGACGCAGTGCGTCGGCAGCGACACGACGATCCCGACGAAGTCACCGCTGTGGATCGCTCGCTACTCGTCGACGCGGGGCACCCTGCCGACCGGTTGGCCCACGCACACCTTCTGGCAGTACAGCGACACCCCGATCGACCAGAACGTGTGGAACGGCACCCTCGAGCGCCTGCGGTACTTCGCCGCGAACTGATCACCGACGGGCGGGGCGGTGCCGTGTGGCGAGACGCACGGTGCCGCCCCGCTTGCGTGCGAGTACGCTCGGTGTCGTACGAGTCAGTCGTACGCGTGCTCCGGGGTCGGTGTAATTCCGAGCCGGCGGTGACAGTCCGCGAGCCCGTCCTCTCGAGGCCGGGTTGAGCTGGTGGAACTCCAGCACCGACGGTGAAAGTCCGGATGGGAGGCAGCACGCGGCGGCGCGGTCGTGCCGCGCGTGGTGACTCATCGCGGCCGACGTCACCGGGTCTCCCGGTGCTTCGCGCACGCCGTCACGCCCTTGGCGTGCCTCCCTGCACCCCGTGGTCCGCGTCGGACCACGGAGAGGCAGATGCAGGGACCGATGACCACCGAGCAGGCGATGGCGCGTGCCGTCGACCTGGCGGCCCGCGGTCTGGGACACACGGCCCCCAACCCCGTCGTCGGGTGCGTCGTGCTCGACGCCGGCGGCGCACCGGTCGGCGAAGGGTGGCACGCCCGGGCCGGCGGCCCCCACGCCGAGGTCGTCGCGCTGGCCGCCGCGGGAGAGGCCGCGCGCGGGGGCACGGCGGTCGTCACCCTCGAGCCCTGCCGCCACACCGGCCGGACCGGCCCGTGCACCGCAGCCCTGCTCGACGCCGGCATCGCCCGGGTGGTCGTCGCGGCGCCGGACCCCACCGCAGCTGCTGGTGGGGGAGCGGACCTGCTGCGGGACCACGGGATCGAGGTCGTCGAAGGTGTCGGGCGAGAGGCCGCCACCCACGTCAACCGGGCCTGGCTGCACGCCGTGAGGACCGGACGTCCGTACGTCACGTGGAAACTCGCGAGCACCCTCGACGGGCGCACCGCCGCCACCGACGGGACGAGTCGCTGGATCACCGGGCCCACGGCCCGCGAGGCGGTGCACCGGCTGCGCGCGGAGCGTGACGCGGTCCTCGTGGGGGCCGGCACCCTGCGTGCCGACGACCCGCACCTGGCCGTGCGCGGGGTCGAGGGCGCGACCCAGCCGCTGCGGGTCGTCGCCGACACCCGCGCCGAGATCGAGCCGACCGCCCGTGTCCTCGACGACGCGGCCCCGACCCTCGTCGCGGTCGCCGAGGGAGCCGACACGGCGCGACTGACCGACGCGGGGGTCGACGTGCTCGCTCTACCCGTGGGGGAGCGCGGCATCGACCCCGCGGCGCTCCTCGGCGGGCTCCACGCGCGGGGCGTGCGCTCCGTGCTGCTCGAGGGCGGCGCCCGTCTCGCGGCCTCCTTCGTCGCGGCCGACCTCGTCGACGAGGTCGTCGCCCACTTCGCGCCGGCACTGCTCGGGGCCGGCGCGCCGGTCCTCGGGGACGCCGGCATCACCACCATGACCGAGGCGCTGCGCCTCACCACCACCGACGTCACGCGGCTCGGCGACGACATCGCCGTCACGGCCGCCGTGAGGAGGGAGCACTGATGTTCACCGGGATCGTCGAAGAGCTCGGGGAGGTGGTCGCCATCGCGCCGGGGGAGGAGTCCAGCCGGATCACGGTGCGCGGCGCCGTCACCACCACCGAGGCCGCCCACGGGGCGTCGATCGCCGTCAACGGCGCGTGCCTCACCGTCACCGACCACGAGCCGCAGGGGGGAGAGGTCACCTTCGACGTCATGGCGGAGAGCCTGCGGCGCTCCGCCCTGGGCGATCTGGTCGTCGGCGACGCGGTCAACCTCGAGCGCGCCATGGTCCTCGGGGCCCGTCTGGACGGGCACCTCGTGCAGGGGCACGTCGACGGCACGGCGACGATCCTCGAGCGGCGGCCGGGCGATGCCTGGGAGGAGGTGCGCCTCTCCCTCGCGCCGGAGCTGGCTCCCTTCGTCGTGGACAAGGGCTCGATCTGCCTCGACGGGGTGAGCCTGACCCTGACCCGGGTCGGCGACGACCACGTCGAGGTCGCCCTCATCCCCACGACGCTGCAGCTGACCACCCTGGGGCGCAAGGGCGTCGGTGACCGGGTCAACGTCGAGGTCGACGTCCTCGGCAAGTACGTGCAGCGCCTGCTCACCCTCGACACCCAGGACCCGCGATGACCCACGACGAGACCCTGCTCGACCCGATCGAGAGCGCGATCGAGGCGATCGCCGACGGTCGGCCCGTGCTCGTCGTCGACGACGCCGACCGGGAAAACGAGGGCGACATCATCTTCGCCGCCGACGCGGCCACCGACGAGCTCATGGGCCTGACGGTGCACCTGGGCAGCGGGGTCATCTGCGTGGCGATGACCGGCGGTGACCTCGACCGGCTCGCGCTGCCCCCGATGACGGCCATCAACGAGGACGCCAAGGGCACCGCCTACTCCGTCTCGGTCGACGCCCGCGAGGGAGTGACGACGGGCATCAGCGCCGCCGACCGCGCGCTGACCGCCCGCCTGCTCGCCGACCCGGCGACGGGGCGGGAGGACCTCGCCCGTCCGGGGCACGTCTTCCCCCTGCGTGCCCGGGACGGCGGCGTCCTCGTGCGGCGCGGCCACACAGAGGCGGCGGTCGACCTGTGCCGGCTGGCCGGTCGGACCCCGGCCGGCGTCATCTGCGAAGTCGTCGAGGAGGACGGCTCGATGTCGCGCCTGCCGCAGCTGCGCCGCCTCGCCGACGAGCGGGGCTGGCCCCTCGTGAGCATCGCCGACCTCGTCGACCTGCGGCGCCGCTCGGAGGCCCTCGTCGACCGGGTCGTCTCGACCCGACTGCCCACGGCCGCAGGCGAGTTCACCGCGCACGGCTACCGCAGCCAGGTCGACGGCAGCGAGCACGTCGCCCTCGTCCACGGCGACGTCTCCGCGGACGTCCCGCTCGTGCGGGTGCACAGCGAGTGCCTGACGGGGGACGTCTTCGGATCGCTGCGGTGCGACTGCGGGCCGCAGCTCGAGGCGGCCCAGGCGGCCGTCGTCAAGGCCGGCGCGGGGGTCGTCGTCTACGTCCGCGGGCACGAAGGGCGCGGCATCGGCCTCGTCGACAAGCTGCGGGCCTACGCCGCCCAGGACGAGGGGGCCGACACCGTCGACGCCAATGCCGACCTGGGTCTGCCGGTCGACGCCCGTGACTACACGCACGCCGCGCAGGTCCTGCGCGACCTGGGCATCACGCGCGCGCGCCTGCTGAGCAACAACCCGGCGAAGGTCGCGGCGCTCACCGCGCTCGGGGTCGAGGTCGTCGAGCGGGTGCCGCTGCCGCCGAGCGTCACGAGCGACAACCTGCACTACCTGCGCACCAAGCGCGACCGGATGGGACACGACCTGCCGTGGCTGCCGGACCACCACGACGAAGGGAGCACGCGATGAGCGGGCACGGAGCACCGACGATGGCGATCGAGGGCGCGGACGGGCTGCGGGCAGCCGTCGTCGCGTCGAGCTGGCACACCGAGGTGATGGACGGGCTGCTCGCGGGGGCGGTCACCACCCTCGCCGAGGCGGGCATCGAGGCGGAGGTCGTCCGGGTCGCGGGGAGCTTCGAGCTGCCCGTCGTCGCGGCCCAGCTCGCCCGCACCCACGACCTGGTCGTGGCCCTCGGGGTGATCATCCGGGGCGGGACCCCGCACTTCGACTACGTCTGCCGGGCTGCGACCGACGGGCTCTCGCGGGTGGCTCTCGACAGCGGGACCCCGGTCGGCTTCGGGCTGCTCACCTGCGACGACGACCAGCAGGCACTCGATCGGGCCGGTCTGCCGGGGTCCACGGAGGACAAGGGGCGCGAGGCGGCCGAGGCCGCGCTGGCGACCGCGGTGACGCTGCGCCGCCTCCGGGCGTGACGCATGCCACGTCGGTGCAGGTGCTGACGGCGCACACACCGCGGGGCTAGCCTTGCGCTGCAGCGCCGACCCGGTCGATCCCCCTGCTCCCGGGTCGGCGCTGTCCGCGCCTGCCGACGGTCAGGAGGCGTTGCTCGTCGCGAGCAGGTCGACGTCGCCGAGCGCCGACTGCGCGACCTGGCGCATCTCCTCCGACGTGTAGCTCTTGCCGTCGAGCTCGGCCACCGTGAGGTACGAGGTCGAGCTGCCCCGCGTCGCCTCGAGCCACCAGTAGGTCGCGCCGTCCTCCCCACGGGCGTGCCACGAGCGGAAGGTCGCCCCTCCGGGCAGGTCCTCGGTGACCCGCTGGGTCACCGAGTAGCTCTCCTCGCACAGGGCCACGGCCTGATCGATCGCCTCGGTGGGCGGCGTCGAGGCGCCGGAGGTCGTCGTCCCGATCCACTGCCCGGAGACGACCCTGCCGTCGTCGAGCGTCGAGACGCGACGGTCCCAGGAGTTCGACTGCGGGGTCTGGAAGCACTGCCCGTCGGGCTCGGCGCTGCCCTGGGTGCTCGCGACCGGCAGGCCGAGGGCGGCGGACCACTCGTCGGAGTCGAGCATCTGCAGGGCCGGGTCCCCGGTCGCCGTCGAGGTCGCAGCCGGCGGGGTGCTGCCGACGCCCTCGCGGACGAGGAGGGTGGCGCCGGTGGCGACGAGGGCCGAGGCCGCGAGCCCCGCGATGACGGTGAAGGACCGGCGACGCCGCCGGCGCAGGTCGCGGGGTGCTCCGCCCGCCGTCGACCGAGCCCGGACGAAGGCGGGCTCGGGCAGCGGCTCGGCCGCCACGTCGTCCATGAGCGACATGAGGGCGCCGCGCACGCGCGCGTCGTCCTCGGGGCCCCACGGGGTGTCGTCGTGCGCGTCACTCATCGGGCTCCTCCTTGTCGCCGAGTGCGGTGGCCAACTGGGCCCGACCACGGTGCAGGCGGGCCTTGATCGTGCCGGGTGGTGACCCGGTCTGTCGGGAGATCTCGTCGACGGACAGGTCGGCGAGGTAGTGCAGGGCGAGGGTCTCGCGCACCTCCGGGCCGAGGGTGCGCAGGGCCGCGACGATCGCGACCCGGTCCTCGCTGGGCTCGCGGGGGGTGCTCGGCTCGCCGTGCCGCTCCATCGCGGTGGTCCGGTTGGTGTCCTTGCGCCATGCGGAGATCGCTATGCGTCGGGCCACGGTCCGCACCCAGGCGCCCGGCTCGTCCGCGGCACGTACCTGGTCCCACCGCTGCCATGCCCGGGCGAAGGCCTCCTGGGTGGAGTCCCGCGCCAGCTCGAGGTCGCCCGTGGAGGCGTACACGAGATGGACGACGCGTTGCGCCGTGGAGCGGTAGAAGTCGTCGAACTCGGCCTCCGCCGAAGCATCGCCTCCCTTCATCACCCCTCCAGACGCACGTCGGGGCACCTCGGTTGCCCCCCGGAAGAAATCTTTTCGTGACCCACGGCCGGCCTCCACCACACACCCGGCCCCGTCGGTGACGATGGGGGTGTGACGGTGATGGAACTCATCCGGTCGGCCACGACCGGGGACGACGCTACCCGCAGACGACCTGACCTGCGGGCAGCAGCCGCTGGTGCGCTCACCGCCCTCGCCGGATGGTTCGTCGTCGTCATCGTCGTCCTGCTCGGTGCCCTCGCCGTGCCCCGTGCCTCCGCCGGCATCGGTGACGCGCTCGGCTCGGGCAGCCTGCTCTGGCTCGTGCTCGGTGGCGCCCGCCTCCACCTGGGGGAGGGCACGCTCGCGCTCACCCCTCTCCTCGGGCCGTTGCTGCTCGTCCTGCTCGCACGCGCCGGCGCCCGACGTGGCCTGGCCGACGACGCCGACGCCGTGGAGCAGGCCAGCTGGCTGGCCGGCTACGCCGGGGTCGGGGTGCTCACGGCACTCCTCGGGCTGCTGTCGCCCGCCGGGCCCGTCCTCGTCAGCCTCGTGCTGCCCGTGCTCGCCGTCCCCGCGCTCGGCCTCCTCCTGGCGCAAGGCGCCCCCTCGAGGGTCGGGGAGCTGTGGGACCGCGCGCCGGTATCCGTGCGGCGCGGCCTGCTGCCCGGCGCTAAGGGAGCGGCCCTCCTCCTCGGGCTGGGCTCGCTCCTCGTCGTCGTCGCGACCCTCGTCCACATCGGCCGGGTCACCCACATCCACGCCGAGCTCGAGACCGGGCTCCTCGGCGGGCTCGCCCTCGTGCTGCTCCAGGTGATGCTGCTGCCCAACCTCGGCATCTGGGCGCTCTCGCTCGCTGCCGGCCCGGGCTTCTCGACGGCGGGCGGGGCCATGACGACGTGGTCGAGCGCGGAGGCCGGGCTGCTGCCCATGGTGCCGGTGCTCGCCGCCCAGCCGCAGCCCGGACCCATGCCGTGGGTCACCCACCTGCTCGTCCTGCTCCCGCTCGTCGCCGGAGCCTGGATCGGTCGCGAGACCCTCTCGCGGGTCCCGCGCCTGGCGCCCACGCAGTCCAAGCTGGCGGCAGTCCTCGCGGCCGTGGTCGTGGCGGCACTGGGTGTCGCTCTGCTCGACGGGCTCGCCGGAGGGTCGCTCGGCGCGATGCGGCTGGCCCACCTCGGCGCGCCGGCCGTCAGCCTCGCCCTGGTGCTCACCCTCGAGCTCGCTGCCGGTGCGCTCGTCGTGCTCGCCCGCGACTGGTGGCTCCTGCGGCGCTGAGCACCACCCACCGAGCGGTAGCGTGATCAGCACGTCGTCGGTCGCCGGGGAGGTGGGCTCGTGGTCCATCCAGCGCTGGCCCTCGCCCTGACGGCTCTCGTGCTCGCCGGCTGCACCCGCACGGACTGGCACGAGCCCCCCGCCCGCACCGAGACGGTGACGGCGAGTCCCACGACCGACCCGACGACCACCCCCACCGAGACGGTGACGACGAGCTCCACGACCGACACGACGACGGCCCGCTCCGGGCCGGCGACCATCCCCGCCTCAGGGCGGCTGCGGGCGTCGACGTCGACCGCCGGCTTCGTCTCGCCGAGCGGCAAGATCGTCTGCACGCTGTCGGCGGGGAGACCCCCTTCGCCCGCTGCGACCTGCGCTCCGGCAACCTGCCGGTACCCCCGGAGGTCCGCGGCGAGTGCATCCACGACAGCGGCACGAGCATGGTCGTCGACGGTGACGGAGCCCGGCCGGGGTGCGTCAGCGACGCCGTGCAGGGGCAGTCGACGACCAAGGCCCGGGCCGCGGGCTGGTGGCGCGAGGACTTCGGCGAGGGCAGCCTCGGCGAGGCGGTGCTGCCGTACTCCCGTGCCCTCGACGTCGGCGACGGCGTCGGTTGCGAGAGCCGGATCACCGGCATGACCTGCCGGGTCGGGGAGCACGGCTTCACGATCAACGACACGGCGTACACCACGTGGTGACCGCCTCCTAGACTCGCGGGGTGAGCGCCCCCCTTCGTCTCGTCGTCCTCGTCTCCGGCTCCGGCTCCCTCCTGCAGGCGTTGCTCGACGCACAGGCAGCGGGCACGCTGCCCGCACAGGTCGTCGCCGTCGGGGCGGACCGGGCCTGCACCGGTCTGGAGCGCGCGGAGGCCGCGGGGGTGGCGACCTTCGTCGAGGCGGTCGGTGACCACGCCGACCGGGCCGCGTGGGACGCGGCACTGGCTGCCCGCATCGCCGAGCAGGCGCCGGGCCTCGTCGTCACCGCGGGCTTCATGAAGATCCTCGGGCCGCAGGCCCTGGCCGCCGCCACCTTCGTCAACACCCACCCCGCGCTGCTGCCCGCCTTCCCCGGCGCCCACGGGGTGCGCGATGCCCTCGCGTACGGCGTGACCGTCACCGGCTCCACCGCCCACCTCGTCGACTCCGGTGTCGACACCGGGCCGATCATCGAGCAGCGCACCGTCCCGATCGCGCCCGACGACACCGAGGCGAGCCTCCACGAGCGGATCAAGGTCGTCGAGCGCGAGATGCTCGTCGACGTCGTCACGGCGATGGCCACCGGTGGGTGGCGGGTCGAGGGACGTCGGGTCCACGTCGGCTGAGCATCTAGACTCGGGGGCACACGACTGGCGAAGGTGGATCACCACCGGGGAGTGAGACAAGTCGAGGTGCATCGCCCGCCTGGGTGCACCCACCGCACCGCAGCGACCCTCCAGGAGTACTCGTGTCAGACCGTCGTCCCGTCCGCCGTGCCCTCGTCTCCGTCTACGACAAGACCGGCCTCGAGGACCTCGTGCGCGGGCTCGCCGACGCCGGGGTCGAGCTGGTCTCGACCGGCGGCTCCGCCGCGACGATCGCCGGGCTCGGCCTGCCGGTGACCAAGGTCGAGGACCTCACCGGCTTCCCCGAGTGCCTCGACGGCCGGGTCAAGACCCTGCACCCGCGGGTCCACGCGGGCATCCTCGCCGACACCCGGCTCGAGGACCACGTGCGGCAGCTCGACGAGCTGGAGGTCGCCCCCTTCGACCTCGTCGTCGTCAACCTCTACCCCTTCGCCGACACCGTCGCCTCCGGCGCGGGCGTGCAGGACTGCATCGAGAAGATCGACATCGGCGGCCCGACGATGGTGCGCGCCGCGGCCAAGAACCACGCCTCCGTCGCCATCGTCACCGACCCCACGACCTACGGTGACGTCCTCGAGGCCGTGCGCGGCGGCGGCTTCACCCTCGGGCAGCGGCAGCGCCTCGCGACCGACGCCTTCGTCCACACCGCGACCTACGACGTCGCCGTCGCCTCGTGGATGAGCTCGGTCGTCAGCCCGAGCGACGAGACTCCCTTCCCCGGCTGGATCGGTGGCACCTACGCCAAGAAGTCCGGCCTGCGGTACGGCGAGAACCCGCACCAGGCCGCCGCGCTCTACGTCACCGACGGCGGTGGCGGCATCGCCGGGGCCGAGCAGCTGCACGGCAAGGAGATGTCGTACAACAACTACATCGACGGTGACGCCGCGCTGCGCGCCGCCCACGACCACGCCGGCCTGCCGACCGTCGCGATCATCAAGCACGCCAACCCCTGCGGCATCGCGGTGGGCGAGAGCATCGAGGCCGCCTACGAGCGCGCCCACGCGTGCGACCCCGTCTCCGCCTACGGCGGCATCGTCGCGACCAACCGCCCGGTGACCGCGGCGATGGCCACGGCCCTCAACGACACCTTCTCCGAGGTCGTCGTCGCGCCCGACTTCGAGCCGGACGCCCTGGAGATCCTCAAGGAGAAGAAGAACCGCCGCCTGCTCAAGGTCGCGGAGCCCGCCACGGGCGGCGTCGAGACCCGGCCGGTCTCCGGCGGCCTGCTCGTCCAGCAGCGCGATGCGATCGACGGCGTCGTCGAGGCGACGGGGGACGACAAGCCCACTCAGGGCCACGGCGACGACCCGAGCGCCTGGGCGCTGGTGACCGGCGAGGCGGCCGACGCGGCGACACTCGCCGACCTCGCCTTCGCCTGGCGAGCGGTCCGCGCGACGAAGTCCAACGCGATCCTCCTCGCCAAGGACCAGGGCTCGGTCGGCATCGGCATGGGCCAGGTCAACCGCGTCGACTCCTGCCACCTCGCGGTGAGCCGGGCCGGCAAGGAGCGGGCGAAGGGGGCCGTCGCGGCCTCGGACGCCTTCTTCCCCTTCGCCGACGGGCTGCAGGTGCTGCTTGACGCCGGCGTCAGCGCGGTCGTCGCCCCCGGCGGCTCCGTCCGCGACGACGAGGTCGTCGCGGCCGCCGAGGCGGCCGGCATCACCATGTACTTCACCGGCACGCGGCACTTCGCCCACTGATCGCCGACGACGATACGGAAGGATGACCACGTGACGGCACAGATCCTCGACGGCAAGGCGGCGCTCGCGTCGATCAAGGACGAGCTCAGGGTGCGGGTGGCCGCGCTCAAGGAGGCGGGCATCACCCCCGGCCTGGGCACGGTCCTCGTCGGCGACGACCCCGGCAGCCGCTGGTACGTCGGCGCCAAGCACAAGGACTGCGCGGAGATCGGTATCACGAGCATCCGGCGCGACCTGCCGGGCAGCTCCACGCTCGACGAGGCCCTCGCCGTCGTGCGCGAGCTCAACGAGGACCCGACGTGCACCGGCTTCCTCGTGCAGCAGCCGACCGGGCTGGACGAAAACGCGATCCTCTCCGCCGTCGACCCGGCCAAGGACGTCGACGGGCTGCACCCGGTCAACCTCGGGTGGCTCGTCCTGGGCGAGCCGGCTCCGCTGCCGTGCACGCCGATGGGCTGCATCGAGCTGCTCCGCCGGCACGACGTCCCGATCGAGGGTGCCCACGTGGCGATCGTCGGCCGCGGCATCACCGTCGGGCGGCCCCTCAGCCTCATCCTCACCCGGCGAAGCGAAAACGCGACGACGGTCTCGTGCCACACCGGCACGCGTGACCTCGCGGCGGAGGTGCGGCAGGCCGACATCGTCGTCGCCGCGGCCGGAGTGCCCGGCATCATCACGGCTGACATGGTCAAGCCCGGCGCGGCCGTGCTCGACGTCGGCGTGAGCCGGATCGTCGCCGAGGACGGCACCTCCAAGGTGGCCGGTGACGTCGCGGCCGACGTCGCGGAGGTCGCCGGCTGGGTCAGCCCCAACCCCGGCGGGGTCGGCCCGATGACCCGGGCGATGCTGCTGACCAATGTCGTCGAGGCCGCGGAGCGCGGGCTGGCATGAGCGAGGCGGGGGGCAGCACGGCGGGTGGCCCGCCCGACGAGACGTCGGCGACCGGGCGCCCTGCCCTCGACGTCCGTCCGCTCGCCGCCTGGTGGCTGATCTTTGCGGGCATCGTCACCGCGCTGCTCTTCATCCTCACCGACCACGTCCTGCGGGCGACCCTGTGCTTCGGCGGGTCGCTCCTGCTGGCTGCGGTCCTGCGGGTGACCCTGCCCGGGTCCAAGGCGGGCGGCATCGCCGTGCGTGGCCCGCTCGTCGACCTCGTCATCCTCGTCGGGCTCGGCGTCGCGGTGCTCGTCACCGGCTTCACCCTCGACCTCACCGCCCGCTGAGCACGACGAAGGGGGCCGACCGCACGACGTGCGGTCGGCCCCCTTCGCGCTGCCGGGGCGGGGGCGTCAGGCCTTGATGAGTCCGAGCTTGGTGACGGCCTCGCGCTCCTCGGCGAGCTCGGCGACCGAAGCGTCGATCTTGGCGCGGGAGAAGTCGTCGATCTCGAGGCCCTGGACGATCTCCCACGTGCCGTCCTTGACGGTGACGGGGAAGGAGGAGATGAGGCCTTCGGGGACGCCGTAGGAGCCGTCGGAGCAGACCGACATCGAGACCCAGTCGCCCTCGGGGGTGCCGAGCGCCCAGTCACGCGCGTGGTCGACGGTCGCGGACGCCGCGGAGGCGGCCGAGGAGGCGCCACGGGCCTCGATGATCGCTGCGCCGCGCTTGGCGACGGTCGGGATGAAGGTGCTCTCCAGCCACTCCTGGTCACCGACGGCCTCGGCGGCGTTCTTGCCGGAGACCTCGGCGTGGAAGAGGTCGGGGTACTGGGTGGCGGAGTGGTTGCCCCAGATCGTCATCTTCTTGATCTCGGTGACCGGCACGCCGAGCTTGGCCGACAGCTGGCTGATGGCGCGGTTGTGGTCCAGGCGGGTCAGCGCGGAGAAGCGCTCGTTGGGGATGTCGGGCGCGTTGTTCATCGCGATGAGCGCGTTGGTGTTGGCCGGGTTGCCGGTGATCGTCACGCGGACGTCGTCGGCGGCCACCTTGTTGAGCGCCGCGCCCTGGGGGGCGAAGATGCCGCCGTTGGCCTCGAGGAGGTCACCGCGCTCCATGCCCGGGCCGCGGGGGCGGGCACCGACGAGCAGGGCGTGGTTGACGCCGTCGAAGACCTTTTCGGGGTCGTCGCCGATCTCGACACCGGCGAGGGTCGGGAAGGCGCAGTCGTCGAGCTCCATGACGACACCCTCGAGGGCCTTCAGTGCCGGGGTGATCTCGAGCAGTCGCAGCTCGACCGGGGTGTCGGGGCCGAAGAGCGACCCGCTGGCGATGCGGAAGAGAAGGCTGTAGCCGATCTGGCCGGCGGCGCCGGTGACGGCGACCTTGACGGGAGTGGTGCTCACGAGAAGTCGTACCCCTTCGTGCGGTGATTGGGGAGCAGATACGGTCTCGACCCTACTCCGAGGCGGGGTGCCGGTGTCACCGGCGTCCGTCAGCCCAGCGCAACGAGTGCCACGGGGTCGGTCGTCGGCTGCCGGGACCCTCCAGTGGGCTCGACGCTCAGACCGACGCCCTCGGCTGCGGTGACATCACCCTCGAGCACCATCTCGCCGTCGGTGCCGGGCACCATCCCGGCGGAGGTCATGGCGCCGGATGGGTCCTGCAGCCAGGCCTGGTAGGCGTGCCCGTCGCCGGGGTCGGCGAGCCCCTCGACGCGCAGCACGGCCTTGCCCATGCGCTCGGAGCGCACGACCCGGACCGTGCCGCCGTCGGCGGTGGTGACCTCCTGGGTCCGGGCGTCCGGTGCCGCCACGACCTCCTCGGAGATGCTCGTGGTGGCGCGGTCGACGACCTGCCAGGTGACACCGCCACCGACGACGAGACCGGCGGCCGCGGCGAGGGCGACCCAGCGGCGCCGCGCCCGCCGGCGAAGGGGGAGCACCTCCGCCTCGTCCTCGGCGTGGGTGGGCGTGGGGTGCGCGGCGGGCGGCGGGTCCTGACGGGTCTGGGCGGCGCGGGCCAGGATGTCGTCCCGCAGCGAGGGCGGCGGGGTGACCGCGACCGTCTCGGCGAGCAGCGGGGTGACCGCGCCGAAGGAGTCGACCTCGTCGCGGCAGGTCGCACAGCGCGCGAGGTGCTCCTCGAAGTCGGCGCGCTCGTCGTCGTCGAGGGCGTCGAGGGCATAGGCCCCGGAGAGGCTGTGCAGGTCGTCGCTCATGGGGTCACTCCCAGCTGGTCCCTCAGACGGATGAGTCCGTCGCGGATGCGTGTCTTGGCGGTGCCGAGTGGTAGGTCGAGGAGGCTGGCGACCTCCGTGTGGGTGTAACCGCCCAGGTAGGCCAGGCTCACGGCCTCGCGCTGGTTGGAGGTCAGGCCGTCGAGGGCCGAGCGCACCCGTGCGGCCTCGATGCGGGCCGTGGCCGTCTCCGCGGTGGTGTCGAAGTCGACCTCCCGGGAGCGGGCGTGCCAGCCGTCGTCGCGGACCGCGGCGGCCTGGCTCGAGCGCACCCGGTCGATGGCGCGGCGGTGGGCCATCGTGAGCAGCCAGCCGATCGCCGACCCGCGCCGCGGGTCGAAGTGGCTGGCCCGGCGCCACACCTCGAGGTAGACCTCCTGGGTCACCTCCTCGGACTGCGCCGGGTTGCGCAGCACCCGCAGCACGAGACCGTGCAGTCGGGGAGCCGTCTCGTCGTAGACGGCGGCGAAGGCCACCTCGTCCCCCTTCGCCACCTGCTTGAGGCGGTGGGCGAGCCGGTCGTGGCCCCCGTGGGCAGGCTCCCGCTCGGAGCCCGTGGGGGCATCCGGCGGGTCCTGCTCACGGGGAGGGGGCACGAGGTCCATGGTGACGGATCAGGTCACTTCTTGGCGGTCGGCATGAGGACCGAGTCGACGATGTAGACCGTGGCGTTGGCGGTCTGCACGTCGCCGCAGACGACGGTGGCGTCGCCGACGGTGAAGTCCTCGCCCGAACCCTTGACGGTGATCTTGTCTCCGGCGAGGGTCTCGTGGGTGCCGGCGAGGTCCTCGGGAGCGAGGCGGCCTTCGACGACGTGGTGGGTGAGCACGGTCGTCAGCAGGCCCTTGGGGTCACCCATCGCCTTGTCGAGTGTGGCCTGGTCCATGGCGGCGAAGGCGTCGTCGGTCGGGGCGAAGACGGTGATGTCCTCGGAGGAGTTGAGTGTCTTGGCCAGGTCGGCCTCGGTCACCGCCTTGACGAGGGTCTTGAGGAGCGGGTTGTTGCTCGCGGCGGTCGCGACCGGGTCGGTCGACATGCCGTCGAAGGAGCCCTTGCCGTCCGTGGGGACGTCGGCACAGCCGTCCCCGAAGGGGGCCGCGGCCTCCGTCGCCTTCGACGAGGAGGAGGACATCGCGTCGGACGTGCTCGACGAGCCGCTCGAGGTGCTGTCGTTGTCGCTACCGCACGCGGCGAGGGCGAAGGGGAGGGTGAGGGCCGCGATCGCGGCGACGGTGCGGGGGGTGGTCCTGCGGTACATGTCTGCCTCCAGGGGCGTCGTGGGGGGCCGTGCAGGAAGGGTTCGGAGCGCGCGCGCATCCGGATGGGTCGGTCAGTCGGTGACGGTCACCGCGACCGAGTGCCAGCCCGTGGCGCCGGCGGGGAAGGGGGTGGCCTCCTGCTGCGTCTGCAGCTCGCCGTCGCCGTCGGTCGCCCGGACCGTGAGGTCGTGACGACCCGGCGTCGCGTCCCACGGGAGGAACCACTGCCGCCAGCAGTCGACGCCCGCCTCGGTGCCGAGCGTCGCCCGGCGCCACTCGCCGTCGTCGACGCGCACCTCGACCCGCTCGATGCCGCGACGCTGCGCCCAGGCGACGCCCCCGATGACGGTGCGCCCGGGCGGGATGCGGCGCAGCGCACGCGGGGTGTCGATCCGGGCCTGGGTGCGCACCCGCCCGTCGGTCGCCCAGTCGCGGTCTGTCCAGTACGCACTCGCCGCGTCGTAGCGGGTGACGGTCATCCGGGTCAGCCACTTCGTCGCGCCGACGAATCCGTAGAGCCCGGGCGTGACGAGGCGGGCGGGGAACCCGTGCTCGCGGGGGAGCGGAGCGCCGTTCATCCCGACGGCCACGAGGGCGTCACGGCCGTCGAGCAGGGCGGACAGCGGCGTCGAGATCGTCATGCCGTCGGTCGAGGTTGAGAGCACCTGCAGGTCGGGGTCGCGTGGGTCGGTGTCGAGTCCGGCGCGGGCGAGCAGCTCGCGAGTGGGCACGCCGAGCCAGCGTGCATGGCCGATGTAGGGGCCGCCGACCTCGTTGGAGACGCAGTTGAGGGTGATGTCGCGCTCGACCATGGTCAGGGCGAGCAGCTCGTCGATGTCGAGCGTCAGCTCCTCGGGCACGTCGCCGTCGATCGTCAGCGACCAGTCGCCGGGGTCGACGCGCGGGGCGAGCAGCGCGGTGTCGATCCGGTAGAAGTCGCGGGTGGGTGTGACGAAGGGGGAGATCCCCGGTCGCCCGAGGTCCACCCCCTTCGCCAGGGGCGGCAGCGGGTTGGCCGCGGTCGGCAGCTCGAGGGTCGGTGGTCGCGACCGGGCGATGAGCGTCTGGCCGGTCCCGCCGAGCGCGGCGGCCACGGCACCGGTGCCGCCGAGGGCGAGGACCCGTCGTCGGGTCGGCCGGTCGGGTCGGCCGCGGGTGCCGGTGGGGACGAGTCGGTCGACGAGGGTGTCGAGGGCGAGTACCCCGACGACGGCGGCGACGAGGGCGGGCAGCCAGGCGAGGCCGCCGGCCGTGGGGCGCAGCACGGCGGCGGCGCCAGCGAGTGCGGTGAGCAGCAGGAGCAGCCCCGTCGAGACGAGCCGTGACCGCGGCCGGACCGCCCCGGCGAGGGCGGCCAGCAGCAGGGTGGCGACCGCGACCGACCCGATGAGGATCGGCTTGTCCGCGCTGCCGAAGGTGCCGACCGCCCACTCCTTGACCGGTGTCGGCGTCGCGTCGATGACTTGGCTGCCGACGGCGAGCACGGGGGAGGCGGCCGGGTCGGTCAGGGCGGCCACGAGGTGCGCGGCGGCGGTGCCGAGCGCGGTCGCGACGACACCGCAGACGGCGGGGAGTGCGGTCCGAGAGCTCATGGACGGGGTTCGGCGCTGCCCGGGGTGGCGGATGGGTCGGGCGTCAGACGCCCTCGACGTCAACGTCGGCGCGGTTGACCCCGGTGATGACGGCATACGTCGCGCCGGCGATCGCGGCCCCGACGATCGGTGCGACCCAGAAGGCCCACAGCTGACCCGCGGCGCCGTCCTGGAAGAAGGCCACGGCCGTCGAGCGCGCGGGGTTGACCGAGGTGTTGCTGATCGGGATCGAGATGAGGTGGATGAGGGTCAGCCCGAGACCGATGGCGATCGGCGCGAAGCCCACGGGCGCGCGCTCGTCGGTGGCCCCGAGGATGATGTAGAGGAAGAAGGCGGTGAGCACGACCTCGGCGACGAGGACCGCGGCGAGGGTGTAGCCGCCGGGGGAGTGGTCGGCGTAGCCGTTGGCAGCGAACCCGGCGCCGGCGTCGAAGCCCTCCTTGCCGCTGGCGACGGCATAGAGGACGCCACCGGCGACGAGACCGGCGACGACCTGCGTGATGACGTAGGCCGGCACGTCCTTCCAGTCGAAGCGCCGTCCGGTCGCCAGACCGATGGTCACCGCGGGGTTGAAGTGGCCGCCGGAGACGTGCCCGACGGCGTAGGCCATCGTGAGCACGGTCAGGCCGAAGGCGAGGGCGACACCGACGAAGCCGATGCCCAGCCCGGAGTCCTTGCCGCCGACGACGTGCTGGGCTGCGAAGATCGCCGAGCCGCAGCCGCCGAGGACGAGCCAGAAGGTGCCGAGGAACTCGGCGCCGAGTCGGTGGACGAGTGAGTGCTGCATGACCAGTGCTCCTGATGTCGGGTGACGGCCCCCGTGGCCGTTACCGACGAGCCTAGGGAGTTTGCACGACGAAGAAGGGGAGGCCGCACCGGTGTCGGTGCGGCCCCCCCTTCGTGGGGACGGGCTCGGTCAGAGCGCGTCGATGATGGCGTTGAGCGTCGCGCTCGGGCGCATCGCGGCCGCGGCCTTGTCGGCGTCCGGCTTGTAGTAGCCACCGAGGTCGACCGGCGAGCCCTGCGCGCCGATGAGCTCCTCGTTGATCTTCGCCTCGTTGTCGCCGAGGTCGGCAGCGACCTGGGTGAAGCGCTCCTTGAGCTCGGCGTCGGTGTCCTGGGCCGCCAGGGCCTGCGCCCAGTAGAGGGCGAGGTAGAAGTGGCTGCCGCGGTTGTCGATCGAGCCGAGCTTGCGTGCCGGGCTCTTGTTTTCCTCGAGGAAGGTCGCGATGGCCGTGTCGAGGGTGTCCGCGAGGACCTGGGCCTTGGCGTTGTCGAAGTTCGTCGCGAGGTGCTCGAGCGAGGCGCCGAGCGCGGAGAACTCACCGAGAGAGTCCCAGCGCAGGTAGTTTTCCTTGACGAACTGCTGGACGTGCTTGGGGGCCGAGCCACCCGCGCCGGTCTCGAAGAGGCCACCGCCAGCGAGCAGCGGCACGATCGAGAGCATCTTGGCGCTCGTGCCGAGCTCGAGGATCGGGAAGAGGTCGGTGAGGTAGTCGCGCAGGACGTTGCCCGTCACCGAGATCGCGTCCTTGCCGGCGCGGATCTGCTCGAGGCAGTAGGTGATGGCCTCGACGGGCGGGAGGATCTTGATCTCCAGGCCCTCGGTGTCGTGCTGCGGCAGGTACTCATTGACCTTCGCGATGATCTGCGCGTCGTGGGCGCGCTGCTCGTCGAGGAAGAAGACGGCCGGGGCGCCGGTCGCGCGGGCGCGGGTGACGGCGAGCTTGACCCAGTCCTGGATCGGGATGTCCTTGACCCGGCTCATCCGCCAGATGTCGCCGGCCTCGACGGTGTGCTCGAGGACGACGTCACCGGCGGAGGTGGTGACGCGGACGGTGCCGTCGGCCGGGATCTCGAAGGTCGTCGGGTGCGAGCCGTACTCCTCGGCCTTCTGCGCCATGAGGCCGACGTTGGGGACGGTGCCGATCGTCGCCGGGTCGAGGGCGCCGTTGCGCTTGTGCTCCTCGAAGACGGCGGCGTACATCGGGCCGTACGAGCGGTCGGGGATGAGCGCGAGGGTCTCGGACTGGCCGCCCTCGGCGTTCCACATCTGACCGGAGTCGCGGATGACGACCGGCATCGAGGCGTCGATGATGACGTCGCTCGGGACGTGGAGGTTGGTGATGCCCTTGTCGGAGTCGACCATCGCCAGCGCGGGGCGCTGCTCGGCGAGGGCGTCGATGTCGGCGCGGATCGCGTCACGGGTCTGCGCCGGCAGCGTGTCGAGCTGCGTGTAGAGCGAGGCGAGGCCGTAGCGCAGGTCGACCTCGGCCTCGGCGAAGGCCTCGGCGTGCCTGTCGACGAGGTCGCCGAGCCAGGCGGCGACGGCGTGGCCGAAGAGGATCGGGTCCGAGACCTTCATCATCGTGGCCTTGAGGTGCAGCGAGAGGAGCAGGCCCTCGGCGCGGGCGGTCTCGATCTGCTCGGCGTAGAAGGCGCGCAGCGCCGCGGCCGACATGAAGGTCGCGTCGACGATCTCCCCCTTCGTCACCGGCACGGCGTCCTTGAGGACGGTCTCGGTGCCGTCCGTGGGCGTCAGGGTGATCTTCAGGGTGTCGTCGGCGGGGGAGACGATGGACTTCTCGTTGCCGTAGAAGTCGCCCTCGGTCATCGAGGCGACGCGGGCCGTGTTGTCGGCGGTCCAGGGGCCGAGCTTGTGCGGGTGCTTCTTCGTGAAGTTCTTGACGGCGAGCGGGGCGCGCCGGTCGGAGTTGCCCTCGCGCAGGACGGGGTTGACGGCCGAGCCGAGGACGTTGGCGTAGGCCGCGGCGACCTCGCGCTCCTCGTCGGTCTCGGGGGAGTCGGGGTAGGCCGGCAGGTCGTAGCCCTGGCTCTGCAGCTCGGCGATGGCCGCCTTGAGCTGCGGCACGGAGGCCGAGATGTTGGGCAGCTTGATGATGTTGGCCTCGGGGGTGGTCGCGAGGCGGCCGAGACCGGCGAGGTTGTCGTCGACCCGCTGCTCGGCGGTGAGACGGTCGGGGAACTGGGCGAGGATGCGGCCGGCGAGCGAGATGTCGCTGGTCTCGAGCTCCACCCCGGTGCCCGAGGTGAAGGCCTGGACGATCGGCAGCAGCGAGTAGGTGGCGAGTGCCGGCGCCTCGTCGATCTTGGTCCAGATGATCTTCGCGGTCATGTGTGTCCCTCCGTGGGGTGTGGGGTGGGTCTCCCCAGATCCTCCCACGGGTGCGGCTGGTCCCGGTCTTCGGTCCGACGAAGGGGGGTCACCTCCCTTCGTCGTCGTGGACCGGCGGGATCCGGGGTGGGCCGAAGCGGACGAGGCGCAACTGCTCGATCGTCTCCTCGAGCAGGACCCGGTTGGTCCGCTGGAGGTCGGCGATGATCAGCAGGGCGAAGGAGAAGAGGGCGCCGACGAGTAGCGCCGTGCCGAAGATCAGGGACTGGACGTGCCCGCTGGAGTCGCCCATCGCCGCGAGGACGAGGAAGCGGACGAAGGGGATGAGCCCCAGGACCATGAGCACGGCGCCGACCAGGCCGAAGAAGGCGTGCGGCTTGAACATGATGAAGGAGCGGATGATCGCCGACGCCGACTTCGCCATGTGCTGCCAGATGCTCGAGAAGAGGCGGGACTCGCGGGTCTTGGCATTGGTCACGACGGGGATCGACTCGATCGCCAGGCGCTTGTGGCCGGCCTGGATGATCGTCTCCATGCAGTAGCTGAACTCGGTGACGATGTTCAGCCGCATGAGCGAGGCCGCGGAGTAGGCGCGGAAGCCGCTCGCGGCGTCGGGCAGGTCGGTGCTCGCGGCCCGGTTGACCACGGCCGAGCCGAAGGCCTGCATCCGGCGCTTGAAGGGGGAGAAGTGGGCGATCGTCGCCGTCTGCCGGTCGGCGACGACGATGTCGGCGCGACCGGCGATGATCGGCTCGACGAGGTCGCCGATGCGCTCCTGGGGGTACTGGTTGTCGCCGTCGGTGTTGACGAGGATGTCGGCGCCGTGGCGGAGGGCGAAGTCGGCGCCGTCGCGGAAGGAGCGGGCCAGTCCGAGCGGTCGGCTGGGCCGGATGAGGTGCGTGACGCCGAGCTCGCGGGCGACGTCTGCGGTACGGTCGCTGGAGCCGTCGTCGATGACGAGGGTCTCGATGGTGTCGACGCCGGAGATGTGCGTCGGGATCGTCGCGAAGACCAGGGGAAGGGTCGCCTCTTCGTCGAGGCAGGGGATCTGGACGATCACCTTCATGGTCAGGGCCTCCGCCGACGTCGTTTGTGGTGCCCGCAGCATCTCAACCCCGGCTGCGGTGCCGCCAATCGGGTCGTGCGGCGGAGCGGGGAGTCACGGACGATTTGCGGTCCGTGAGGAGCCCCACACGAGATTTTGGTCAAGGTATGGCAAGAATGGTAAGCGAACGCTACGCTCTCCTTCGAGTATCGCGGCCGGGGAGGTCCACGATCTCGGGGTGGGACGTCCGTACCCTCAACACTTCGCTGGGGAGGCGAGATCGTGCACGTGGAGACTCTGTTGCTCGTGGGCTGGGCGTCCGTCCCGGTCGTGGCCTATGGCGCAGGCATGTCGTTCCTGCGTCTCCGAGGCCGCAAGACGGCGCCCAGAGGTGGTGGTGACGCGTCGGCCCGGCTCGAGGAGTTGCGCCGCCGTCCTGTCGAAGGAGGCACGACTCGGGGGCGGATGGCCGAGGCCATGCTGCTGGCCGACGGGCCGGTCGCCGCGTCCCTGACCAGCCCGCGAGACTGACCGTGGTCGGCCTGCCACGTCTGGCTCCCGACGTCGGCGCGGGTCGGGCGGCGCTTCGGCCGCTCCAGGGACTGCTTGCTCTGACCGACCTCCTCGTCATCACCTGGGCCACCTTCGGTGCGCAGATCGTCCGATTCGGCGTCGACGGCCGGACCGACGTCGCGGCGACGAGTGGCGACATCACCATCAGCTACACGTGGTTCAGCTTCCTGCTCGTTCTTGCGTGGTGGCTGGCCCTGCGCTTCCACGGTGCATACGACATGCACATCCTCGGGCACGGGACTGTGGAATACCGGCTCATCGCGACGGCCACGCTGCGGATCTTCGCTGTCGTGGCCATGGCTGCCTTCGCCCTCCAGGTGCAGGTGGCACGCGGCTACATCCTGCTGGCTCTCCCCGCAGGGATCATCGGCCTGTGGGCCGCTCGTCGGGTGTGGCGCACCTGGCTGGGTCACCGCCGGTCGGCGGGTGACCTCAACCACGACGTCCTCGTCGTCGGTGACCCGAGCACGGTGCGCCACCTCGTCGACACCTTCGCGACCGTGCCCGAGGCCGGATACCGCGTCATCGGGGTGTGCACGACGGCGGCCCCCGATGGCCTCGCCGACATGCCTGTGCTGGGCACCGAGCGCGAGGGGGCGCGCGTGGCGATCGAGCTCGGGGTCGACGTGGTCGCCTGCGCAGACACGCATGCCCTCGGCCCGGGTGGCCTCCGCCGACTGGGGTGGGCGCTGGAGGGCAGCGGCATCGAGCTCGTCGTGTCGCCGGGCCTCACGGAGGTCGCCGGCCCGCGGGTGCTCACCCGCCCGGTGGCCGGGCTGCCCCTCCTGCACGTCGAGGCCCCGACCTTCTCGGGGCCCCGACTGGCTGTCAAGGCCGCCCTCGACTGGATCGGGGCGCTCGTCCTCACGGTGCTCTTCTCGCCGGTGCTGGTCGTCGTCGCCGTCCTGGTCAAGCTCTCGGACGGCGGTCCGGTCTTCTTCCGGCAGGAGCGCGTCGGGCTCGACGGCGAAATCTTCCGCATGACGAAGTTCCGCTCGATGGCCGTCGATGCCGAGGCCCGTCTCGAAGCACTGCGGGAGCAGGCGTCGGACGGCGTCGACCGCGGGGTGCTCTTCAAGGTCAGGGACGACCCTCGTGTCACCCCGATCGGCCGCTTCATCCGCCGCTACTCGATCGACGAGCTGCCCCAGCTCTTCAACGTCCTCACCGGCCGGATGAGTCTGGTCGGCCCTCGTCCGCCGCTGCCGGCAGAGGTGGCGAAGTACGAGCACGACGTCCATCGGCGTCTTCTCGTCAAACCCGGCATGACGGGGCTGTGGCAGATCAACGGCCGCAGCGACCTCACCTGGGAGGAGTCGGTGCGCTTCGACCTCTACTACGTAGAAAACTGGTCGGTCGCCCAGGACATCGTCATCCTCTGGAGGACCTTCCATGCGGTCGTCACCAAGGACGGCGCCTACTGACGTGAGGCGTCACTCCCGGCGCAGCAGCCCGCGCTGGACAAGCTCCGCGACGAAGGCCTCGACGTCCGCGCGGACGTCGTCTGTGTCGTGCCCGAGAACATCGGCCACCATGTCGACGACGTCCCCACCGCCCTCGACAGCGGCGAGCCAGATGACGGCCGACTGGTCGGGCAGGACCGAGACCGGGCCGTTCGGCAGGGGCGCCACGTAGACGATTGTCCGGCCCCGGTCATCGGCTGCCTGGGTCCACCCCACGCCGCGAGGCACGGTCCAGTGGGTCTGCCGGGTCATCAGCGACCACCTGCTCGGACGATCTCCGCGATGCCGCGACGGGAGCGGTCGACGAAGGCCCGCACCACATCGAGGCTGGAGGGGCGGTGCCCGAGCTCGTGGGCGAGGTGGTCGGTGTTGACGAGCGGAGCGCGCAGCACCAAGGCGATCCGGCTGCGCAGGTCGGGGGCGGCGGCGATGCGGGCCCGCCACTCGTGGACTCGTCCCCCTTCGGTGACGGCCTGCCACAGCTCCCGCTCCGCGGAGGGCGGCAGTGAGTCGACGTCCCCGACCCCGACGGCGAAGGCGATCTCTGCCTGCATCTCCTCGACCCACGCGCGCACCTGCTGACGCTGGTCCCGGCTGGCGCCGTGCCAAGCGTGGGCGACGTCGGCGCTGGCCTGACCCCCGGCGGGGTTGCGGGCCGCGTGCATGACGAGGATCGCGACCTGGGCGGGCAGGCTGGGGGCCGGGCAGCTCACGCCGGCGATGTCCGTGGTGAGTCGATCGGCCCACAGGCGCTCGAAGGCGTCTGCGGGTGACCGCCCGATGCCGGGGTAGTGCCGGTGGACGTCGAGGTGGCCCCACAGGTCGTGCCAGAGCGTGAGCGAGTGCTCGAAGGGCGAGGCCGTCGTGAAGCGGCCCGATGACTGGTAGCCGGCGGCAGCGCACGCCGCGAGGAGGGCGTCGAGGTGCGCCGGTCGGACGAGGACGTCGGCGTCGGTGGCGATTCTGCCGGGACTGGCGACGGTGGGGTCGAGGGCATCGCCCTTGATGTGGAGCAGGTCGACGCCGTGCTCGTCGGCCAGCCGTTGGACCGCAGCGTGGCCGAAGCGGGTGCGCACCTGCAGCGGGACGTCCGCGCGCCCGGGACCGGGACCTGTAGACACGCGCCTCAGGGCCTGGCTCATCTCGCCGACCCGGTCTGCCCAGGTCGGCACCTGCGGGTCGGCGCCGACGGGGAAGCGGTCGGTCGCGGGGAGGCCGGCAGCGACAACGTCGGGGAGGCGCTCGCGGTCCACCACGGTCAGGCGTGCGTCCGCAGCCTCACGGAACCCGGCGACCGGTGTGCTGACGACAGGTCGGCCGACGGCTCGGTACTCGTAGAGCTTGATCGGGTCGAGACTGTCGGTGAAGTCGTCGACGACGTGTGGCACGACGAGCAGGTCCGCGTGCTGGAGGTAGGCCGGGACGGACCGGTGGTCCTTGGCGCCCAGCAGGTGCACGCCGGCCGTCTCCAGACGGCTGCGCTCGTCGCTGGTCAGTGCGACGGGCCCGACGAGCACGAGGTGCCCGGTGTCGTGCAGCGCTCGGGCGGTGCTTTCGCAGAGGGCGATGTCGAGTCGGTCGGCGTGCAGGGTGCCGACGTAGACGGCGACGGGACCGTCGGGAAGGTCGGTGGGCCGCCCGGTGGGGCGGGTCACCGCGGCGACGTCGACGGCATTGCGGATCAGCGTCACGGGGCGTTGCGCCGACTTGGTCGCGGCCAGTGACGGCGAGCAGACGACGACCTCGGATGCGGATGTGAGCAGCCGTCTCTCCATGTCGCTGATCCGCTGTTGCGTCGCCGGGTCGCGGTCGGCGAGGAGCCAGTCGTCGGTGATGTCGTAGAGGGTCGGCCAGCCGTTGCGCTGCATCACCAGGGCGCCCAGGGGGTCGTTGACCCAGAGCGTCGGGTCCGTCAGGCCGACCCGCTCGGCTGCGCGGCGGACCGTCTCCGCCCACCGCTCGTCCTGGTGCGGGTCGACCCGACGGGGGAGGAGCTTGGTCGGCTCGAGCAGCCACAGGGCGTCGGGGTCGATGTCCGCGAGGTGGGGCCCGCGTCGCAGGCCCCGGCCGGGGACGGGGCGGGATCCGCGGCGTGCGGCGTGGAGCGGGTCAGTGCCCGGCTCGACGAAGAGGACGCGCAGGTCGGGGTCCTCGCGCAGCAGGCCGTGGACGAGGTGCTGGTTGCGGCGCCACACGCGGTCCCAGGGCTCCAGGGAGACGACGACGAGGCCCCGTCCGTGTCGGGCCTCGGCACGAGGTGTGGGCGAGCGGGACACGAGGGCGTGCCGGTAGACCTCGTCCGTGGCGCGTGCCTGCTCGGCGACCGTCAGGGCGCGACGTTGGCGCTCGCGCAGCGCGGTGCCGTAGGCGTCGAGGGTGGTGGGGTCGTCCACCAGCCGCACGAGGTGGTGTGCCGCGGCTTCGTGGTCGCCCGGGGCGAAGAGAGCCGGGATGGGGACGCCGCCCACGCTCTCGAGGTGACCGCCCGCCGCTGCGGCCACGACGGGCAGACCGGAGGCCATCGCCTCGATGACGGACAGGCCGATGCCCTCGATCGCGCACGGCGCGAGGAGTACCGCAGCGGTGGCCATGAGGTCCTCGACGTCGTGACGGTGTCCGAGGAACTCGGTGGCGTCTGAGACGCCCAACAGGTCGGCCTGGTGCTTCAGCGCCGCCGCGTGGGAGCCGTCGCCGGCGATGCGTAGCCGCCATCCCCGGTCAGGGAGCCCGGACGCGGCGAAGGCGGCGATGGCGACCTCGGTCGACTTCTCCCGCTCCAGGCGCTGCGCGACGAGGACCGTGCGATCGCGATGCGAAGGGGGCGGAAGGTCCGGTCGGTCGGGCACGCCCGGCAGCACCACGGTTGCGTCGACGTCGACCGCTCCGGCGATGTAGTCGCTCACGGCGATCTCGGCCGCGAGCCGGGGCTGCAGGCGCTCCACGAGCGAGCGGTGCGCGGGGGTGGCCCCGCGTCGCGCGGCGAAGTGCCGTGTGCTGACGATCGGAGTGCGCACCAGCGCGGGGCTGGTGAGGGCCACGACGTCGGCGTCGGTCATGTGCGTGGCGACGAGGTCGGCGCCCCGGCCAGCGGGCCCCAGGAGGAGACTCGCTGCGGTCCGGCGGTCGACGGCTGGAACGAGGCGCACTCCCGGCCGGTCGATGGCAGCGCTCATGTGCTCCTGCCGACCACCGAGGACGGTGACCGTGTGGCCGAGGTCGTGCTGTGCGGCCGCGAGGAGGGCGACGTGCCGCTCGACACCCGCGAAGTTGTCCGTGCAGACGACGTGCGTGATCCTCATCCGGCGCGGCCGTCCGCGGTGGCGCCGGGCGGGACGGCCGGGAGGGTGGCAGCCGGTTCCGCAGCCGGCTGCGCCTCGTCCGTGCTCCGGGCGTGCATCCCGAGGCAGATGCCCGCGACGACGAAGGGGATCGAGGTCTGTGCCGCGACCCAGAAGGCGTCGAGCTGGCCCTGGACGAAGCGCCCGAGCACCACGAGGACGGCGAGCATGCCGTACTCAGGGGGGATGCGCCACAGGACGAGGAGCGAGCCGATCATCAACGCGAGGAAGCCGATGAGTCCCAGCAGGCCGGAAGCGGTGATCACCTCGAGCAGCGCATTCGGTGGCTGGATCCCTCCGGGGAAGCGGTCGGTGTACCACCAGCGCAGCCCGACGCCGGTGAGCGGCTGGGTCGACCAGATCTCCAGGGCCTCCTGGAACCACGTGAGTCGGGAGAAGAAGGAGTTGTGCTGGTTGCCGCTGGAGATCTGGTCGCGCACCAGTGTGAGGACCACGATGACCGCGGGGACGACCGCGAGCAGGATGAGCTGCGAGCGCCGTCGGTCGGTGCGCCGGCGCAGCACGAGGACGACGAGGACGACGGCCAGCCCGACGATCGCCTGTCGCGACTGGGTGGCGATGATCGCCAGGACGAGCCAGGTGAAGATCATCAGCGCCGGACCGGGGCGCAGTCGCAACCAGTCGGGGCGCACGTACGCGATCGTGGCCGTGGTCGCCAGGACCGTCCCGAGGAAGTTCTTGTGCATGCCAAAGGGGAGGTAGATCGGCTCGAAGTTGCCGGCGAGGTAGTTGACCAGGCCGTCACCGATGACCCATGTGGCGAGGACCAGCCCGGTCACGAGCATGAGCAGGAGCCCGGCCCGGCCGAGTCCGTCCCGGCCGATGCTCCACCCGACGAGGAGGGCGCCGGCGATGAGGACACCGGCGTGCAGCCACTCGAGGAGGTTGGCCGCGTAGAGGTTGGCGACGACGGTGAAGAGGGTGGCGACCTGGTAGGTGACGACGAGCCAGAGCAGGTTGCGCAGTGCCGGGCTGAAGGGCCGCTGCGCGAAGCACAGGGATACACCAGCCCCGAGGGTGAGGGCCAGGTCGGACACGGACAGGTCGGTGCCGCCATAACCCAACCGCTCGGCGACGTAGAGCAGGGGGAGGCAGGCGAGGGGCAGGGCGGCTCGCTGCAGCGCGGAGAGGCCCATGACGAGCACCAGCGAGGCAGCAGCGACCGCGAGCACCGGCTGCCGGGGGGCGAGGTAGCCGACGCCGACGGCCATCACGGCCCCCGCCGTGACGATCAGGGCCGCTGGCAGGTCGGACGTCATCGACCTCACGGGCGGCGCACCGAGTCGCGCTCGACAGCCGGGCGCACCGCAGCCTCGAGGCGAAGGGGGCCGCGCAGGTAGCGGCGGGCTCGCTCGCGTGCGGCGTCGGCGCGCGAGCCACGCAGGAGCACGGACCGTGCCGCGGACCCGACCACCACGGCGGCTCGGGTCACCTGCCACCCGAGTGCACCGAAGTGCTTGCGGTGGTAGCGCTCCTGCGAGGCGTGGAAGTAGGTCTCGCGCAGTGTCGAGTCGCTGCTCGTGGCGCCGCCGAGGTGCAGCGCGGTCACCTCGGGGACGAGGGCGTGGCGCCAGCCGAGGCGCGTGGCGCGCAGCGCCCAGTCGGTCTCCTCCGCGTAGAGGAAGAAGGATTCGTCGAGTCCGCCGACCTGGGCGAGCGCCTCGTGGCGGAGCAGCAGCACGGACCCGATGACGAAGTCCTCGGAGCGGCGTAGCCGTCCGAGCCCGAGCGCCTCGACCACCGCGCCCCAGGGAGTGGGGAAGGGCCACGCGGCGCGTGCGGCACGCCCGTGGCCGTCGACCTGTCGCGGGCCGACGCTCGCCAGGTCCGGCTCGGTCCGCAGCGCTCGGTGCAGGCGGCGCACCCCGTCGGCGTCGATGACGGCGTCGGGGTTGAGGAGGAGGACGTCGGCGTCGGGTGCGAGCCGGTCGGCCAGTGCGTGGTTGACGCCGGCGGCGAAGCCGCCGTTGCGCCCGGGGTCGAGGTAGCGCACGCCGAGCTCGGCGCAGACGGCCCGCACCTGAGGGTGGGAGGAGTTGTCGACGACGGTGACCGGCAGGTGGGTGAGTGGCGCCAGGCTCCGCCGGAGCAGCTGCGCGTGGTGGTAGGCGACGACGACGACCTCTGGCGGCGACGTGGGCGTGGACGGGCCGCGTGTGCCCATGCTCTCGTACAGCTCCACGTAGGTCTCCCCGATGCGATCCCAGCTGAACTCGCGCGCTCGCGCGATCCCCTCGCATCGCATTGTGGCCGAAAGGCGCTCGTCGGTGCCAGCACGCGCCAGCGCCTCGGCGAGGGCGGTCACGTCGCCCGGCGGCACGAGCAGTCCGGCACCGCGGACCACGTCGGGCAGCGCGCCGCTGTCGCTGGCCACGACGGGTGTGCCGCAGGCCATCGCCTCGACGGCCACCCGCCCGAACTGCTCCACCCAACCAGCGGTCGTGAGGGACGGCACCGCGAGGACGTCGAGGCTGCGGTAGAGGTCGGGTAGGTCGACCTTGTCCACGGAGCCGATGAGTTCGACCCGGGCCGCCAGGTCGGGCTGCCGCGCCCGAGCCTGCAGCTGCGACGTCTGCGGCCCGGCGCCGGCGACGACGAGGTGGAGGCGAGGCTCGGCGGCCACGGCCTCGAGCAGCACGTCTACCCCCTTGTGCGGGGCCAGCCGGCCGACGTAGCCCACCGTGACGGCGCCGTCGGACGAAGGGGGGCGCTCCGGCCCCGGGGCGAAGTGCTCGGGGTCGACGCCGAGCCCGATGAGGACGGCCCTGCCGGTGAGCCCCTTGCGGGCGACGATCTCGCCGGCTTCGGCATTGCACACGCTCACGGCCGTGGCGTGGCGCAGGGCCCACCGCTCCAGCCAGCGGAAGGGGGGCGGGTAGCGCTTGTCGATGTTTTGCGCCGAGTAGAGGCAGAAGGGAGTGGCGACCCGCCGCAGCGCACGCAGCAGGAGCACCTCTGCCGTCGCGAGGGCGAAGGGCTCCTCGTGGAGGTCGATGACGTCCCAGCGCTGCCCCAGCAGCCGCCACAGGGGTAGCGGGTCGTAGACGAAGAGAGCCGGGTGGCGGCCCAGGGTGCGCACGCCGATCACGTCCTCGTCCGGACGGGGCTCGAGGGGGACGTCGCGCCCCCCTTCGTCCCAGACGGCGGCGGTCACCGAGGTGACGTCGTGACCCATGCGGCGGGCGACCCGCTCACGCTCGCGCCACGCATCCACGACACCGCTGTGGGAGATCCGCAGGATGCGCACCTTATACACTCCTCGCAGTGGTGGGGGCGTCACACGGACCCTACCTCCGGGGCATCACGGGGGTGCCGCGACGGACGTCGGGCGGGAGTTGGCTGTGCAGCTGAGCGAGTTGTTGGGTGTCATCCGGCAGAGATGGCGGCTCATCCTCGTGTGTGTCGGGCTGGCCGTCGTCGCGGCGATCGCCGTGACCCTCACGACGACCCCCGTCTACGAGGCCCGGGCGCGCATCTACCTGAGCGCGGAGCAGACGAGCGGCAAGTCCGAGGGTGGTGTCTTCGTCCTGACTGCCGAGGACCTCGACACCTATGTGTCCATCCTCGACACGCCGGCCGTTCTCGACCCACTGCGCGAGGAGCTCGGGCTCGAGCCAGGGCACCCGATCACCGTGAGCGCGGAGACCAGCGGCGCGACCTCGATCCTCAACATCACGGCCCGTGCCGCTGACGGTGAGGAGGCGGCGGCCGTGGCCAACGAGGTCGGTCCGCAGCTCGGCAAGGTGGCGGGGGAGTTCTCCACCCTGCTCAAGTCCTCGGGGCAGGAGGTCGTCTCGACCCCGATCCAGCCGGCGTCCGCTCCGTCCCGGCCCGTGTCTCCCGACCCGGTCCGCAACATCGGTCTGGGGCTGCTCGCCGGTCTCGTCCTCGGTCTCGGCCTCGCCTTCGTCAGGCACGCCCTCGACACCAAGGTGCGCGGCGAAGAGGACATTCGCCCGCACTCCACCGCGCCAATGCTGGCCGGCCTGCCGTTGGAGCGGTCGTCGAAGAGTCTGGTGAGCGTCGAAGACGACCCGCACGGGCGTCACGCCGAGGCGATCCGGCGTCTGCGGACCAACCTGATGTTCGTCGACGTCACGACCGGGCGCCACTCCTTCGTCGTCACCTCGGCCATGCCGGGCGAGGGCAAGACGACGACGGCGGTCAACCTGGCCCTGGCGATGGCCGACTCCGGCCGGCGCACCCTGCTCGTCGACGCCGACCTGCGCAGCCCGTCGGTGGCCAAGGCCCTGGGCATGGAGGGCAGCGTCGGCCTGACGACCGTGCTGCTGGGTGATGCCCGGGTGCAGGATGTCATCCAATCGTGGGGGAGCGCGGGCATGGACGTGCTGCCGGCCGGCCAGGTGCCCCCCAATCCGAGCGAGCTGCTCGGTTCGGCGCCGATGGAGGCGCTGCTCACCTCCCTCGTCGACGAGTACGACTTCGTCCTCATCGACTCACCTCCGGTGGTCCCGGTCATCGACGCCGTCGTCATCGAGCGGCTCACCGGCGGCCTGCTCATGGTCGTGGGCATCGACCGGACGAAGAAGAAGGACCTCGTCGCGGCTCTCAAGCAGCTGGACACCGTCGGCGCGAGGGTCTCTGGATTCGCGCGCAACTTCGTCCAGGGCAAGGGCGGTGAGTACCGCTACGGCTACCACACCTACGAGCAGGCGATCGCCCAGGACAAGCGCCGGGGGCGCCGCCGGGCCAAGGAACGTCGGGCCTCGGAGCGGGCCCGGGCCTGAGCCTCGGACCGCTGACGGTTAGGGCGCGGGATCATCCCACGAAAAGTCTGCAGGATGAAGTGCGCTAGCATCCAGACCAACAAGGGCGAAGTCGATGGGGTCGGTGTGGATGCCCTGTGACAAGCGGGAAGTGAACATGAGGCAGAGCAACAACTAAGTGCGTCGTCGGTCGGTCGTGGCGGGAGCCGCGTGGGCGGCGCCGACGATCGCCATCGGCAGTGCGGCGCCGGCGATGGCCGCCTCCAGGCCTCCGGGCCTGCAGGGCTGGGTCACCGTCGGCAAGGGCTGCGAGAACAGCCGACTCACCCTGACAATCAACGGCACGGGTGGGGGCACTGCCAACCCGCCGGACAGCAACTCCCGCGGGCTGTGGGTCTACAACACCAATAGCTCCACGAGCATCGCCAATGCGCGCGTGACGATCTACTACCCGAACTCTCTCGGGACCATCGCCTTCAGCCGGGTCGGCAGCGGGGGCACCACGTGGTCGATCCCGGCCGTGGACTCGACCGCGCCTGCGCGCTCCGGCTACACCGCGTATTCGACCTTCTACACGGGCAACTGGGAGTTCTACGACCTTAACGGTGTCATCGACGACCATCACCGGGCCGTCGACCGACCCAACTTCACCGCGACGATCAACGTGTCCTCCTGTCCCAACATCCAGGTGTACTCCTGGCGCACCGTGCAGGTCGACGGTCAGACGATCTCCTTCACGCGCGGCCCGATCTCGCTCTGACAGCCTACGCCGCGCGCGAGTCCCGACTGAAAGGCCCTATCATGACCGACGCACCTGTCCCGACGCCTGACCCTGAGCCGGGGACCGTGCCCACCGAGCCCGTGACCTCCCCTTCGGCAGACGCCACCCGGCCCACGACCACGCCGGACGCCGATGCTCCCGATGCCTCGCAGGAGGAACAGGGCGATACGTCTGCGGATGAGGACTCGGACGGGACCTGGTCGTACGCCCAGATCTGACCCACCGGCGCCCCTGCGGGCGTCGACCGTCAGCGCGGTGCGGCGACCGCTGTGGTGGGCATCCGCATGGGCGGCGCTGTACCTCCTGCTCGTCGTCAGCCCGACCGGCCAGGAGTTCGACGAGTGGTTGCTGGGCCTCGTCCAGCTGCTGGGGCCCGGGCCTCTGGCGCAGCCCTGGCATCTCCTGGGGAGGCGAGTTCTGCCCGTCGGGCTCGTCGTGCTGGTGCTGGTCCTCGGCACACTGCGGGTGCGTTGTGACCCGTGGCAGGTGCTGCGGGTCGGCGTGCTCGTCGGCGCGAGCACCGGTCTGAGTCTGCTGCTGAAGCAGGCCCTGCCCCGCCCGCTCCACGGGCGCGAGCTCGGCTACCTCACCAACACCTTCCCGTCGACCCATGCGTCCGCGACGTTCGCTCTGCTGGTGGCCGTGTGGTGGCTCTGGCTGCCACGCCCGGTGTGGCTGCCCCGGCTGCTGTGCGCGGCGGTCGGCGTCGCCGCGCTCGGCAACGTCGTCGGTCATGCCCACCGACCCAGCGACGTGCTTGGCTCGGCGCTCCTCGTGGGTGTCGTGGCCAACACGCTTCGAGCGGCCACGAGCCGGCGGGCCAGCGGATACTCTGACGACGCCCACGACCGGTCCACCGAGGGCAGGGCGGGGCTCACTGGGAAGGATGGCTGCGCGTGAAGGCACCACATGGGGAGAGCCGGGCGCCTCGGCGGATGATGGTGACGGGCGGTGCGGGGTTCATCGGCTCGCACATCACCGAGCGGCTCCTCGACCAGGGGCACGAGGTGCTCGTCGTCGACAACTACTACTCGAGCACCCGCCGCAACCTCACGCACCTGCTCGACCACCCCAACATCGAGGTCATGCGGCACGACGTGACCTTCCCGCTCTACGTCGAGGTCGACGAGATCTACCACCTCGCCTGCCCGGCGAGCCCGATCTTCTACCAGCGCGACCCTGTCCAGACCACGAAGACGAGCGTGCACGGCTCGATCAATATGCTCGGCCTGGCCAAGCGGACCAAGGCGAAGATCCTGCTGTCGTCGACCTCGGAGGTCTACGGCGACCCGCAGGTGCACCCGCAGACCGAGGACTACTGGGGCAACGTCAACCCCGTCGGCATCCGCTCCTGCTACGACGAGGGCAAGCGCTGCGCGGAGACGCTCTTCTTCGACTACCGCCGCCAGCACGACCTCGCGATCAAGGTCGCGCGCATCTTCAACACCTATGGCCCGCGCATGCAGCCGGACGACGGCCGCGTGGTCTCCAACTTCATCGTCCAGGCCCTCGCCGGTGAGCCGCTCACGATCTACGGCGACGGCAGCCAGACCCGCTCCTTCTGCTACGTCGACGACATGGTCGACGGCCTCCTGGCGCTGATGGCGACCGACCACGAGGTCAGCGGACCGATCAACATCGGCAACCCCGTCGAGTTCACGATGATCGAGCTCGCCGAGCTCGTCCTCGAGCTCACCGGGAGCTCCTCGGCGATCGAGCATCGTCCCCTGCCCCACGACGACCCGGCGCGCCGTCGGCCGGACATCACCCGAGCCAACGACCTGCTCGGCTGGGCGCCGCGACACCAGCTGCGGGACGGCCTGGAGCGCACGATCGATTACTTCGCCGGACTGCCCGGCGGTTCGGCATAGACACCGGGGCAGGCCATCCCGCGTGGCTACTGGGTTCGCTCTCCGGTGACCTGGTCGGCGGGCATGCAGCGGTTCGTGGCACCCGATGTGAGCCGCGCGAAAGGTCAGAGAACTACCGCTGGGCAGTGGTTCTCGAGATGACGTCGTCCCACACCTGTGCGTGGCGTGCCGCGGCACGCTCCCACGACATCCCGAGTGAGCGAGCTCTGGCGGCCTGTACCTTCGCCCGGATCTCGGGCCCGCCGTCGACCGCCCAGATGACACCCTCGGCGAGCGACTCCGGTGCGCGGCCGACGAGCACGCCCGTCTCGCCGAGGACCTCGGGCAGCGCGCTGGCGTCCGTGGCGACGACTGGTACCCCGGCGGCCATGCCCTCGACCGCCGGAAGGCCGTAGCCCTCGTAGAGGGAGGGCATTACCAGCGCCGAGGCTCCGGCAAGCAGGCGTGGCAGGGTCTCGTCGGCGACCCGCCCGACCCTGATGGCGCCCTCCAGAGGAGCGAACAGTCCGTCTCGTCTGGGATGGGGCGGGCCCGTCAGGACCAGCGTGAGATCCGGTCGGCTCGACCGGATCATCGGCCAGGCTCGCGCAAGTCCCTCGAGGTTCTTGCGCTGGGAGGCCCCGCCTGCGGCGAGAACGTACGGCCCCTTCACGCCAAGCGCGTCGAGCTCGTCACACGAGAGCCGACGTGCGTTGGCGAACCGCGCGTGGTCGACGCCGTTGGGGATGACGATGGGGACGACGCCGAAGTGCTCGGCGATCTCGTCCGCGCTGAACTGCGAGACGGTGATGACAGCCGCGGCACGGAGGAGCTCGGCCCGCGCGGCAGGTGGGAAGGTGCCCTCGTCGGGGTAGCGCAGGGGGGCGATGTCATGCACGGTGACGATGTCCCCGCGTGGCGAAGGGGGCAGGGCGAGGTCCATGCGGTGCACCGGACCCCGACCGGGGTAGAGCCAGCGACCCACCTCGGGGCGTGTCCGCGGCCCCATCCTCTGCAGAACTCCCGAGGGGAGCCGGCGCGTGCCCGCGAGGGGAGACCGCAGCGAGCGGACGACGGTGCGGTGCAGGCGCGTCGGTCGGGGGAGGGCTGCCAGAGCCACGTCGGCACGGCTGTCGATGGCGTGCTCGTAGACCTGCATCCCCATGACCGTCTCGGACGCGGTGCGCGCCAGAGTCACCTCTCGCCTCATCGAGTCACCTCCGAGTACAGAGCGAGGTACTGGTCGGCGATGGAAGCCCACCCCAGCGTCTCGGCGTGTGCCCGGGCCACGTCCGGTGTCAGCGGCGCCTTGTGGGCAGCGCGGAGGGCCGCAGCTAGGGCGTCCACGTCGGTGGGGTCGACGCCGATCCCCAGGCCCCCCGTTGCATCGGCGAGTCCGCCGTTGGTGCTCCACACAACGGTCCGACCGGTTGCCATGGCCTCCACCGCGACGATGCCGAAGGGCTCGAGTCGGCTCGGTACCACGGCCACTCGGGCGCCGGCCAGCAGCTCCTGGACTCCCGCACGGTCCAGAGGGCCTACGAACTCGACGCCCTTGCCGGCCATCGCCCGCAACCGCGGAGTCTCGTCGCCCTCGCCCCCGATGCGCAGCGTGGCCTCGGGCAGATCGTGGCGCACGCGCGCGAAGGCCTCGATGAGCAGATCGAGACCCTTCTGCGGCACGTGTCGACCCCACGCAGCGAAGACGGGCGCATCGGGCAGGGGCGTGACCTCCCACTGGTCGAGGTCCACACCGTTGGGCACGACCGGGCACCCGACGAAACGTTGGGAGACCGACGCGGCGTCGTCGCCCGCGCGCCGTGAGCACGCGGTGATGGCCGCAGCCGCTCGGCCACCCAACCTCAGGGACAGTCGCATCAGCGCGCTGTGCTGGTACACCGCGTCTGCGTCCATCGTCACCTCGCCCTGCGTAGTGACGACTAGGGGAGTGCGGCGGCGACACCAGAGGGTGAGCGGCAGGACTTGGTTCGCGGGACACTGCACGTGTACCACGTCTGGCCTGGGGCCGATCGAGTCCAGCTCGCGTAGTTGGCGAGAGAGCTCGATGGGGTATCGGAGGAGAGGTAGCGGGTGCCGACCGGGTAGGTCCATGCGGATGCGGCGGACGGTGACGCCTTCCACCTCGTCGTGGACAGGCAATGAGTCGGGGTGACGGTGGACGACGACGGTCACGTCGTGACCTCTGCCTTGATACTCCCGTGCCAGTTGGAGCGTGAGCTCTTCCACTCCGCCGCGCGACGGGTGGAAAGCACTCGGGGCGAGCCAGATCCGCATGGGTCCAGTCAACATGAACGCGCCCGGTTCGAGTGCTCGGGGTGACGCGCTCGGACGTCGTGAGGCGTCGGCTTTCGGGGGCGAGGCCTGATCGCATCGTCCGACGTGACCACTGAAGTCCTTCGGGCCCCAGCCCTTCTGTGCTCTCTTCGCCGGGTCGTGACCCTGTCGCCAACCCTAGTTGGGACAGTTTCGAAACTCGTGCTCAGTCCGCCCACGAGCTTGAGGACTTCGTCCTCGGGTATGGGTTCAGCGACTGGGCTTTCCTGTGTCGCCGCAGCAGATTTACGCATCAGGGGTACCGCAGGGCCGTCCCAGCGTCGTGGCGGTACCCACTGGCGCACGTCGTGCCCGTCTTCGAGCAGCGCGTAGACTCGTGGATGAGACGCGAGCGCTTGTTGCGGGCTACATACCTGCCGGCGTCCATCGAGCACAAGGGCCCGGTCGGCACGCGGTATCCGACGTCGGCGGTTCGACAGCGGTTGCGGCGGAGGGTCCAGGAGCGAGTGGGAGCGTGGTTGGCTAGGACATTCCCTGCTGACCCGAGGTTCGCTCACTACGGACCGGACGATGCGCCGCTGAGTTAACGGCGGACATCATCGTGCCGCACCAGCGGGGCCAGAGCTTTGGATGCTGCGGGCACCAGGCGACCAGGGAGACTGCGGAGGACGGCTTCACGGTCTTGCGGCCGCAGTCCTGCCTTGGTCACCTTGAGGCCGATCCACAGGACGAGCGCGGACACGCAGCTGGCAAGAGTGGCTGTCACCAGCGGCCCAAGGTGCAGCCAATCGACTATGAACCAGGCCACTCCGCAGGCTACGGGCGCGGTCAGGACGGGGGCCAGCATGCGGGTCACTTCTCGTGGTGAGAGGTCCAACTCCCGACGCTCACTCTCCAGGACGACACCCAATTGGACCAGCACGGCACCGGCATTTGCCATGACGGCACCCCACATGCCCAAGAAGGGAATCAGTGCGATGGCCAACATGACGTCCACGCACAGGGCTGCTGCGTTGGCGATCAACAGGCGTCGCGCGGACAGCCGTGCCATGACAAAGGCCGAGATGGGCCCGGTGAGAACGCCGACGCCACCGACGAGTCCGAGCGCTAGAAGGGCGGGAGAGGCACCCGCGTACTCGCTCCCGTACAGAAGGGGCACCAGGACAGCGAGCGCCGGCAGAGCGATGGCCATGAGAACAGCGATGACCACGGAGACGGAGCGGAGTGCACGCTCGAATGCCTCGGCGACCTGAGCGGAGCCCACCTCCTTCAACCCCGAAACGGCTGGGATCAACGGTCCTGTCAATGCGTGAGCGGGGCCGAAGATGTGTGAGCTGACGCCGAAGGCGAGGGCGAAGAGCCCCACCTGCTCAGGGGAGGAGAGCCAGGTGAGGAAGACCACTTCGGTGCGGGAGAGGGCCAGGTCGCCGATCAGGGCCGCGACGCCCGTGGGGATGGCGAATCGCCAAAAGCCCGCCGGGAATCCCTTGGGGAGGCGTGGGCGCAGGACGGCGTGTCGGTAGACAGACGAGATGGCCACGAAGGCCATGGCGATCACGCCTGCGGACAGCACCACGCGCGCCGCCCAGACAGAGTCTGCGGTCCCCACCCACAGCACGGCGCTGACGACACCGGCCTGGACGAGGACGTTGGAGACCATGGCAATCCTCGCCGCCTCGGCGCTCTTGCTCTCAATCGAGAGCGTGATCGTCGCGCCGTCCAGTGCCGCTGGTACCCAGACGCCGAAGATCACGGACAGCACCAAGAGCGGGAGAGGGACATCCACGATGAGGACGACGAGGGCCGTGAGGATCGGGGCGACGACGAGGAGCCGAAAGCCCTGGGACGCCGACAGGATGTGTCGGACTTCGCTGGTTCTGCCAGCGGCATGGGCCCGAGCGCCGAACTGGATCATCGCTGAGGAAAGGCCTAGTGCGACGATGCTGCTGGCGATGCTGATCAGCGTGGTGAGGAAGGCCAGACGTCCGTAGCCCGCCGGGGCCAGCACTCGCGCGAGAAGAAGGTTGACCGCGAAGGCAACGGGTAGGGAGACGATGGTGTGGATCATCGTCCAGGCAACGCCCTTGACCGCCCGGTCCTGCAGCTGAGCGCTGTTGAGGCCCGTGCCTACCGATTCTGTCGGCTCCGTCATGCGTCATCTCCTCGCTGGGCTCCTGGAGCCACCGGTCAGTATGACGCGGAACTGGCAGGATGCCGCTCATGAGACCGAGGCTGGGGGCATACCTGTTGCCAGGCGACCCTGTGTGGCTGCGTTCCAGCCTGCGGCGCTACTACGAGTTTCTCGACGACCTCGTGGTGGTTGTCCCGGTGCCTGCGACTGGGTGGACTGGCCGACCCTTGCCGGTGGATCAGTGTCTGGACATCATTTCCGAGGTAGATGTCCGCGGGATTGCACGTCGGGTGGATGGACATTGGGAGGACCTCGACCAGCCGATGCGAGCCGACACAGCTCAGCGGCAGGCCGGACTTGACGCCCTCCGCGGGCGCGTCGACTGGGTGCTCCAGATCGACAATGACGAGGTGGTGCCGGATCCTGGCTTTCTCGTCGACTCGCTGCAGACGGTCGCCGACGACGTGGTCGGCATCGAGTGGCCGCTTCGGGTGCTCTACCGGCGTCTGTCCGACCGGACCTTCGTGGCTGTGGGCGGAGCAACCGGTGAACCTGTTGTCGAGTACCCCGGAACCACGGTTGTCAGGCCAAACGCGACGCTCGTCGACGCTCGGCGCCCCGGCGAGGGCAAGATCATCAGACATGTCGTGAAGGGCGACAAACAGTCACTGCAGATCGCCCGCCCACCCGGACCAGAGGAGCTGCGCGTCGAGGGTCTCGCCGTCGAACAGGTCATTCTCCACAACTCGTGGGGGCGGACCCCTGCTCAGATCATGCAGAAGACGCGCACTTGGGGCCATGCCTCTGGCGCGAGGGGCCTCGTGTACGTCGTGACTCGCTGGTGGCCGTCGCGATGGACGTGGCGGTGGCAGCGCAACCTGCATCCCTTCGCCGACGGGCTGTGGCCCCGGCTGGTCAAGGTCTCGGTGCCGGCCGAGTTGCTGGACCCCCAGGATTGACGATCCCGGTCAGACGAATCTCTTGGCGTAGCCCAATCGGTAACGCAGGTCGTCGGTGCGCTTGCGGATCGGTCGCGCGGGGTTGCCACCGACAACGGTGAACGGCTCGACGTCCTTGGTGACGACGGCGCCCGCCGCGACCACGGCGCCCTGACCAATGGTGACGCCGGGCAGGACGATGGCGTGGCTAGCCACCCATGCGTGATCCCCGATGGCCACTGGCCCGCCTGTTTCCGCGAAGGTGGGGGAGTGGACGTCGTGCTCTCGGGTGTAGATGTGCACTCGGCTTCCGAGATTGACGCTGTCCCCGATCGTCGGACCTGAGCGACCATCGAGGAAGCAGGTGTCGCCGATAGTCACGTTCTCACCGATGACGATGCGCTCCGGTGCGTAGAACTCCGCTCGCCAGTGAATTGCAGAGGACGTCGGCAGGCGCATTCCGTACCTGCGATAGATGATCTTGTGAGCACGGTGCGAGGGGATGCGGCCCACGCTGGTCAGCAATCGAAGCCGAAGGTCGCCCCAGACATCACGACGCCACGCCGCCGCCCGGAGAACAGGGGCAGGTGCATGGCGCTTCAGCGTGGCCTTGAGGGTCATAAAGGGTCCTCACGGGGTGGGCGGGTCTCCTCTAAGGTGTCACCGTGGCGGAGGAACACGGGCCTGTCGACGGAGACAGTGAAGACGCTGTTGTGGTTCTCAACTTCCACGGTCGCTCGGACACCGAGAAATGCGTCGAGTCGCTGGTTGAGGGCTCACCGGAGGCCCTCGTCGTCGTAGTGGACAACGGCTCGTACGACGGGTGTCTTGAGGCAGTGTCGCGACGCTGGCCGCAGGTGCAGACGCTTCAAAATCGGGAGAATCTCGGCTTTGCCGGCGGAATGAATACCGGCTTGAGATGGGCCTTGGATCGAGGCGCCTCTACTGTCACGGTCCTCAACAACGACACGATCACCCCTTCGGGCGCACTTCGCAAGCTCGCTGATGTTGCCCGACGGGGAAACGCCGTGAGTCCCGCCGTCGTGTATGCCGACGGTTCCGGTCGCGTCTGGTTTGCCGGCGGGACCGTCGATCCCCTAACGGGGCTTGCGCGCCACCTGTCTGAACCGGAGCTGGCAGCACTTCCGCCTGGTGACGATGGGCTGAGGCCCACCACCACGCTGGCTGGATGTTGCGTGACCGCATCCAAGGAGACCTGGCGGTCCGTCGGACTCTTCGACGAGCGCTTCTTCCTGAACTTCGAGGACTCGGACTGGAGCTTGCGGGCGTCGGCCGGCGGCGTCACGCTGGTCGTCGACACCAGCGTCACGATCCAGCACCGTGTGTCTGCCTCCTTCGCTGGGGCCTACTCGTACCTGGGGCTCTTCTATTACGCACGCAACGGACTCCTCTTCGGACGTGAGCGGGTGGGTACGACGCCGCGGCAGAGATATCGCTTCGTGCGACATCACGTCCTGCCCGTCCTAACCGCGACGTGGCGCAAGGGGGACCACCGCGCCGCGGTGCGGCGTGGCGTTGTTGTGGCCGCGGCGATCCTCGGGAACGCGCTCCGACTCTATGGTCGGGCACCTGCGTGGCTGGAGCGGCGCGCCGCTGCATGGGCATCACCAAGGGGCTGACTGTCTTCCTCGCACGAGGGAGTGTCGCGATTGTGGACCACGCCCCCCCCCACAGCTCTGTGGTGTGGGGGTCGAGTCACACGTGTCAGGCCCATGGGGACCCGCGCGGGCAGCGTCAGCCAGTGCACCCGCCGTGCCTGCGCCCCCGCGTTCCCGATCGCGCCCCTCCGGCATGGTTCCCCGCCATGGCGTCACAGTAGCGACCGAGCCAAGTGCCCGGCGCTCCGGGTCGCATCTCCGCAGGGCGAGGAGGGACGCTCAGCTGACGGCGACGGCAGGCGCGCCCGTGCTCTGCTCGGTCTGCGGTGCCATCCGAGCCCCGCTGCCCGAGTAGGGCCCCTGGGTGCCGTTGCGGCGCTCGAAGGTGAGCACCTGCGGGTTGCCGGCACCGTAGGGGTCGATGGTGATCCGCCGCTGCGTCCAGTAGGTCACGTCGTTGCAGCGGTCCGACGGCTGGGTGAACGACGCACGTGAGCGGAAGTGCTGGAGCCACAGTCGGCCGTTGCCGTCGACGTTGGCGGGGTTGAGCGCGCAGGACGGGGAGTTGCTGTAGATCCACGTGTAGGGGGTGTACAGCAGTCCGTCGCTCTTGGTCTGCGGGGTGCCGCGCGTCGGGTTGCCCCAGCAGCTGCCGTGACCGGGGGTGAGGTTGGTCCAAGTCGCCGTCTGGTTGCCGATGATCCAGTAGGTGATCTGGGGGTTGGTGATGACCGCACGGGGCTGGACGTCGTAGAGGTAGAGCCCCCAGGGAGCCCCATCCGGCGTGCTGCCGGCATTGCTGGGGTTGGAGTTCACCTCGAGCGTGTAGGAGCAGCCGCCCTGGGATCGGGGGCTGTTGAGGACCCAGCCATTGATGCCCGGGTCGATCCGCAAGGACGCGGCCAGACGTGGGGCCAAGGTCCCGACGCTGATGGTCGGCACCGCCCAGGCTGCGCCCTTGACGACGGTACGGCGGGTGGTGCTCGACGAGTTCTGCGACATTGCTCATTCTCCCAGGCAAGGTGTCGGCGAAGTGCCACGTGGAGCATAGCCCATGCCTACTATCACAGCGGGCTGGAGGTCATAACCCCTTCCATTCCGGATGTCGTTATGCAAATGGTCAGGAACTCACGTTGACCGATCCGAGGGCACCCGACGACTGGTGGGCCCCGTCCAATGCGCTGCGCATGCCACACTCCACCTGTGCGTCTTCGCAATCCTTCCTTGTGGTGCGGCGTCCTCTGCGCCGCAGCCCTCCTTCTTGCGTGGACGCTGGCAGTAGTGGTCCCGCCGGGGCTGCCCTATGACGAGCCCGCGCACCATGACAACGTGGCGTTCTACGCCGCTGAAGGTCGGTTGCCCGTGCTCGGGCAACCCGGAGTCGAGTACGAGGCCCAGATGGGCCCCGTCTACTACGTCATCGGGGCACTCCTGCTCCGGCTGACGGGGACTGGAGACGCCCCCTTCGCCGCACTCGAGTTGCTGCGCCTGGCCGGGCTCGCCCTCGTGCCCGTGCTCGGGTGGCTGACCTACCGATTGGCTCGCGATCTGGGGGCGCGTGACGGCTCGGCCGCGCTGGCCTCGGGACTGCTTGTCCTCAATCCCACCTTGCTGGCGGTCGCGGCTTCCGTGCAGAACGACTACCTCTGCCTCGTCGTTGCCGCGGTCGCTGCGCTCGTGGCACTGCCTGCGCTCCGCCGGGGCGGGACCCGCAGGTCGCTCGTCGTGGGAGCGCTGGTGGGGCTCGCGGTCCTCGTCAAGGTCTTCGCGGGCGCGCTGCTGGTCGGGTTCGTGGTGGCAGTGCTGCTGGATCGGCGACGCTCCCTTCGCCCACGGGTGCTGGACGCCGTGGCCGCCGCAGTCGGGACAGCCGTGGTGAGTGGGTGGTGGTTCGTGCGGAATCTGGTCCTCTACGGCGATCTCACCGGCGCCGCAGCGGTCGAGCTGACCGGGGTCTCCTTCGACCCACTGGCCTACGAGGGCATCGGGTCGGTCCTCGGGTGGGGGCGGTCCATCGTCTCCTACGCATTCGTCCCGACCGAGTACTACCGCAATGCCTTCGAAGCACCGGTCTCGGTCAAGGCCGCGGCGCTCGTGCTCACGGTGTGCGGTCTCGTCCTCGCGGTGACGGCGCTGGCGCGCAGGGCGAAGGGGAAGCGGGGTGCACAGGACCCGGCGGTGGTCTTCACGCTGACCAGCGTCCTCGTCGTCGTGGTGGTCTATGCCGTGGCCGCGTGGACGATGCAGGCGATCGCCCCCCGGCTCGTCGCCGTCGCGGCCCCCATGGCGCTCGCCCTGGTGGCCCGGTCCTCGCGGACCCGGCCCATGCAGGCGGCCCTGCTCGTGGTGCTCCTGGGCTGCCTGCTGCTGGCGTCGTGGCTGGTCTACCGGGTGTCGGCGCTTCCGCCGGACCCGGGCCTCTTCCCCTGGGGCGCCTGACCGCTCCGGTTGTCCGAGCCGGTCCATAGACTCCACCGCATGGGGGAGAAGCACCGACCGGTCCACGTCGCGATCCTCGACCACACCGCCCAGCTCGGCGGGGTCGAGCTGGCGGTCGTGCGCCTCATGGACACGCTCGCCGAGCGTGACGACGTCGACGCGAGGGTCATCCTCTTCGCCGACGGCCCCTTGGTCGGTCGGCTGCGCGAGCGCGGGCACGCGGTCGAGGTGCTGCTGCTCGACGAGGGCATCGGCACGACTACTCGTGAGCAGGCAGCGGGGTTGCGCACGGCGGCGCGCTCCGCGGTGGGGGCCGTCCCCTTCGTCCGGCGGTTGGCCGCGCGACTGCGGGAGCTCGACGTCGACGTCGTGCACACCACCTCGCTCAAGGCAGACCTCCTCGGCGTACCGGCAGCCCGCCTCACCCGTCGGCCGCTCGTGTGGCACGTCCACGACCGGCTCAGCCCCGACTACCTGCCCGCGCCGATCGTGCGGCTCATGCGCCAGGTCGCGACCTGGGGCCCGCAGCGGGTCGTCGCCAACTCCCGCGCCACGGCCGCGACGCTGCCGGGGGTCGACGTCACCGTCGCCCACCCCGGCCTCGTACCCGCGCAGATCGGGGTCACGCCGCGCCCTCTGCCGGCGCGGCCGGTCGTCGGCCTCCTCGGCCGGATCAGCCCGACGAAGGGCCAGCTGGAGCTCGTCCGCGCCGCCGCCCAGGTCGTGCGCCGCCACCCGGAGGTGACCTTCCGCATCATCGGCTCGCCGATGTTCGGCCACGAGGAGCACGAAGGGCAGGTCCGTCGCGAGATCGCCCGGCTGGTTCTCGACGACCACGTCGAGCTCGTCGGCTTCACCGACGACCCGGCCGCCGAGCTCGACGCGATGACCGTGGCAGTCCATGCGTCGCCGGTGCCCGAGCCCTACGGCCAGGTCGTCGCCGAGGCGATGGCCCGCGGTGTGCCGGTCGTCGCGACCGACGCCGGGGGAGTGCCCGAGATCGTCACCGGTGGCCCGGCGTCCGTCGGCTGGCTCGTCCCGCCCGGTGACGTCGACGCCCTGGCCGCCGCCATCAGCGCGGCCCTCGACGACCCCGACGAGGCCGAGCGCCGCGGCGCCGCGGGCTGGGAGCGCGCCCGGACCGACCTCGGTATCGGCCCGAGCACCGACACCATCGTGGGCGTGTGGCGCGAGGTGGCGGGTGCCCTTCGAGACGGCCGCGAACGGCCCCCTGAGGGAACGGGGTCCTCAGGGAACAAACGGCCACGGGTCGCGATCGCCCACGACTACCTCACCCAGCGCGGGGGAGCGGAGCGGGTCGTCCTCGCCCTGCTGCAGGCCTTCCCCGACGCGACCGTCCACACGACGCTCTACGACCCCGAGAGCACCTTCCCCGAGTTCCGCGACGTCGACATCAGGGTCAGCCCGCTCAACCGCGTCGGCCTGCTGCGACGCCACCACCGCGCGGCGCTGCCCTTCCTGCCCTTCGCCTCGAGCGCACTGCGCATCGACGCCGACCTCGTGGTCGCGAGCAGCAGCGGCTGGGCCCACGGGTTCCCCGCGACCGGCCGCACCCTCGTCTACTGCCACGCGCCCGCCCGCTGGCTCTACCAGAGCGAGCGCTATCTCGGCGGCGACCCGAGTCGCTCGCCGACCGGGTTGGCCCTGCTCGCTCTGCGTGCCCCCCTTCGCCGCTGGGACCGCCGCGCCGCTGCCCGCGGCGACGCCTACCTCGCCAACAGCCACGTCGTGCGCGAGCGCATCGGTGAGGCCTACGGCATCGATGCCGAGGTGCTGCCACCCCCCTTCGCCGTCGACACGACCGGGGAACAGGAGGCGGTGCCCGAGGCCGCCGACTGGGACGCCTTCCACCTCGTCGTCTCGCGGCTGCTGCCGTACAAGAACGTCGATCGCATCATCGAGGCCTTCCGGGGCCTACCGGAGAAGCTGCTCGTCATCGGGGCAGGTCCGCTCCTCGAGGAGCTGCGGGCCACCGCTCCGGACAACGTGCGCATCGCGACCGACCTCACCGACGCCCAGATGCGGTGGGCCTATGCGCGCGCCACGGCGCTCGTCGCCGCCAGCCACGAGGACTTCGGCCTCACGCCGCTCGAGGCGGGTGCCTTCGGCCGGCCGACGCTCGCGCTGCGTGCCGGCGGCTACCTCGACACCATCGCCGAAGGGGTCAACGGCGCCTTCTTCGACGAGCCGACCGCCGCCGCGATCCGGGCCGCCGTCGTCGCCGACCGGGGCCGCACGTGGGACCCCGCGGCCATCCGCGCCCATGTGGAGGCCTTCTCTCCCAAGCGATTCGTCGAGCGCGTGCGAGCCGCCGCGGACCGGCTGGCATCATGACCCCCATGACCAGCCCTGCACCTGACCGGCCCCGCATCCTCTCCGGGATGCAGCCCACGAGCGACTCCCTCCACCTCGGCAACTACCTCGGGGCGCTCGTCAACTGGGTCGGCCTGCAGGAGGACTTCGACGCCTACTACTTCGTCGCCGACCTGCACGCGCTCACCGTGCCGACCGACCCGGCCGACGTCACCCGTCGCAGCCGCGTCACCGCCGCCCAGTACATCGCCGGCGGCGTCGACCCCGAGCGCTCGGCGATCTTCTGCCAGAGCCACGTGCGCGAGCACACCGAGCTGATGTGGGTGCTGTCCTGCCAGACCGCATTCGGCGAGGCGAGCCGCATGACGCAGTTCAAGGACAAGACGGCCAAGGGGCTGGGCGCCAACGTCGGCCTCTTCACCTACCCGATCCTCATGGCCGCCGACATCCTCGTCTACGACGCGGCCCGGGTGCCCGTCGGCGAAGACCAGCGGCAGCACCTCGAGATCACCCGCGACCTCGCCGAGCGCTTCAACGCGCGCTTCGGCGACACGCTCGTCGTCCCCGAGCCGCACATCCTCAAGGAGTCGGCGCGGATCATGGATCTGCAGGAGCCGACGGCCAAGATGAGCAAGTCCTCGTCGACGGATAAGGGCCTGATCTCCCTGCTCGACGACCCCAAGCGCATCGCCAAGAAGATCCGCTCGGCCGTCACCGACGTCGACGGCGAGATCCGCTACGACGTCGACGCCAAGCCGGGGGTGTCCAACCTGCTGTCGATCCACTCGGCCCTGTCGGGCACGTCGATCGCCGACCTGGAGACCCACTTCGCCGGTCAGGGCTACGGCGCCCTCAAGCAGGAGGTCGCCGACGTCGTGGTCAGCGCCATCAAGCCCTATCAGCGCCGCATGGACGAGCTGATGTCCGACCCGGCCGAGCTCGACAGCATCCTCGCCAAGGGTGCGGCCCGCGCCGCCGAGGTCGCCTCGGCGACCCGTGACCGCGTCTACGACCGGGTCGGCCTGCTGGCGGCGAGGGGCTGACGGTGGCCGTGCACGGGGTGTCGATCGCGGTGCCCGAGCCGTGGAGTTCCCGCCTGCAGCAGCTGCGCGAGGACGTCGGTGACCCCTTCGCCCGGGCGATCCCGCCTCACGTCACCCTCATGCCGCCGACCGAGATCTCGCCGGCCCAGCTCGAGGGCTTCACCGCCCACCTGACGTCGGTGGCACGTCAGCACGGACCCTTCGCCATGCGTCTGCGCGGTACCGGCACCTTCCGCCCCGTGAGCCCGGTCGTCTTCGTCCAGGTGGCCCAGGGCATCCCGATGTGCGAACGGCTCGAGCAGGCCGTGCGCCGGGGGCCGGTCAGCCGTGACCTGGAGTTCCCGTACCACCCCCACGTGACCGTGGCCCACGCCATCGACGACGACGGTCTCGACCGGGCCTTCGACGAGGCCTCCGACCTCGACGCGGTCTACCAGGTCGACGCCTTCCACCTGTACGAGCACGGGGCCGACGGGGTCTGGCGGCCGATGGCCGAGTTCATCCTCAGCGGGGAGCGTCTGCAGCCCGCATCGTGAGGTCCCCCGAGGGGTCGAGGCTCTCGAGCAGGGCCCCGGCGATCTCGCCGAGCGCCTGCACCTGGTCGCGGCTCAGCCGGTCGAGGATCCGCTCGCGGACATAGGTGACGTGAGCCGGGGCTGCGGCCACGATCTGCTCCCAGCCGGCGTCGGTCAGGACCGCGTCGGTGGCCCGGGCGTCGGTCCCGCTGCGCTCGCGCGCCACGAGCCCGCGCTCCTCGAGCCGGCGGACCACGTGGGAGAGACGGGGCAGCGTCGCATTGGTCCGTCGGGCCAGCCACGACATGCGCAGCGTCCGCTCGGGCGCCTCCGAGAGCATCGCGAGCACCTGGTACTCGAAGTGCGTCAGGCCCGAGTCCTGACGCACCTGCGTGTCAAGACGCGACGGCAGGACCTCGGCCAGGGCCACGACCTGCAGCCAGGTGCGCATCTCGTCGTCGTCGAGCCAGCGAGGTTCCATGCCGGTGATCATCCCAGACAGCCCGGCCCGCCCGGGTGGTGCGGCCCACCCGGGTGGTGCGGCGGTCAGGCGGCGTGCGCCGAGGCAGCGGCCTCGTAGTGGCCGACGAGCTGCTCGGTGAGGCTGCTCCACGAGCGGTCCGCCACCATCGCGGGGCCGTGGTCGCCCATGGCCTCGCGCAGTGCGGGCGAGTCGACGAGCTCGGCGACCCAGCGGGCCAGATCACCGCGCACGTCGGGGGCGAAGAGGTAGCCGGAGCGACCGTGGTCGACGAGGTCGAGGGGGCCGCCCACCGCGGGTGCGACGACGGGCAGACCCGCGGCCGCGGCCTCCTGGAGGGTCTGGCCGAAGGTCTCCTTGGTGCCCGTGTGCACGAAGACGTCGAAGGTCGCGTAGGCGCGGGCGAGGTCCTCGCCGGTGCGCGGGCCGAGGAAGGCGGGGGGCAGGTTGGGGCGGCCGGGGCTCGTCGAGACCGCCTCGGCGAGCCGGGCGCCGAGCTCGTTGCGGCTCGGGCCCTCGCCGACGAGCACGAGGCGCGTCCCGGGGATCTGGGCCACCTCGGCCAGGCGGTGCAGCTCCTTCTCCGGGGCGAGGCGCCCCACGTACCCGAGCAGGACCTCGCCGCCCGGCGCCAGCGCCTGCTTGAGCGCGAGGGTCTCCGGGTCCTCCTTCCACGCCGGCGTGAAGAGCCGGGTGTCGACCCCACGCCCCCACAGCCCCGTGCGCGGGATGCGGTGGGCCCGCAGCTCCTCGAGCGTCGGCCGGCTCGGGGCGAGCGTCAGGTCGGCCCGCTCGTGGATCCTTCGGACCCACTCCCACGTCAGGGACGAGGCGCCGCGACCGATGGCCCCGGGCCCGTGCTGCTTGACGTAGTTGGGCATGTCGGTCTGGTAGATCGCGACGGTCGGCAGGTCGAAGGCCGCCGCATTGTGCAGCCCCCGGGCTCCGACGAGGAAGGGGGAGGCGAGGTGGACGACGTCGGGGCGGAAGTCGCGCAGCGCCCGGCGGACGGCACCCGTGGGCAGCCCCGCGCGGAAGCCGCGGACGGGGACGGCCGGGAGCGTGCGCACGACGTGCCCGGCGTACGTCGAGGGTGCCGGACCCGGGGCGATGATCATCGCCTTGTGGCCCTGCTCCCGCAGGTTTTCGGCCACCCGGCAGACGCTCGTGGTCACGCCGTTGAGGCTGGGCAGGAAGGACTCGGTCGCAATGGCAACTCGCACGTTGACCAATGTGGCGCGGCGCCACCCTTCGCCGGTGACCGTGAGGTGGGTGTCCGGTGAGCATCAGGTGACGACTTGACCTCGCCCGTCGTGCTCGCGCTCCGCGGGGCGTGCGGCACCTCCCTTCGCCGCCGACTAGCCTGAGGCTGCTCGTCCACCTGCTGTCCCGGAAGGCTCCTGACCCATGAAGGTGATCGTCCAGATCCCCTGCCTCAACGAGGAGACGACCCTTCCTCTCGTGCTGGCGACCATCCCCGAGCAGATCCCCGGTGTCGACGTCATCGAGACACTCGTCATCGACGACGGGTCGAGCGACCGCACCTCGGAGGTCGCGCGCAAGCTCGGCGTCACGCACATCATCCGGCACACCAGCCCCCGTGGGCTGGCCCGGTCCTTCCGTGACGGCGCCGACTTCGCCCTCGCCCACGGCGCCGACATCCTCGTCAACACCGACGGCGACAACCAGTACCCCCAGGAGCGCATCGGCGACCTCGTCCAGCCCATCCTGCGCGGCGAGGCCGATGTCGTCGTCGCCGACCGGCAGACGCAGACCATCGCACACTTCTCGCCCTTCAAGCGGCGGATGCAGGCCGTCGGGTCGGCGGTGGTCAACCGGGCCGCGGCCACCGACCTGCCCGACGCGGCGAGCGGCTTCCGGGCCTACTCGGCCGCGTCCCTCATGCGGCTGAACATCGTCACCGAGTTCTCCTACTGCATGGAGACGATCATCCAGGCGGGGCACAAGCGGATGTCGATCGTCTCCATCCCCGTGACCACCAACGAGAAGACGCGCGAGTCACGCCTCTTCACGAGCATCTGGCAGCACATGGCCAAGTCCGGCTCGGCGATCATGCGCTCCTTCATCATGTTCAAGCCGCACGCCTTCTTCGGCCTGCTCGGGACGGTCCTGCTGCTCCTGGGACTCATCCCCTTCGTGCGCTTCCTCGTCCTGCTCGCGATGGGTGACGGCGGCGGGCACGTCCAGTCGTTGATCTTCGGCACCGCCCTGCTCGTCGGCGCGCTCTTCTCGTACGCTCTGCTCATCATCGCCGACCTGCAGCGCACCAACCGGGTGCTCACGGAGGAGACGCTCGAGCAGCTGCGCCTCCTGCGCTTCGGCGACCAGAGGGGGGACCTCCGTGACGACGACGCCTGATCTCGATCGCTTCTGGGCCGTGGTGCCGGCGGGAGGCGCGGGTACGCGCCTGTGGCCGGTCTCGCGGGCCTCGTCGCCGAAGTTCCTGCACGACCTGACCGGCAGCGGCCGCACCCTCATCCAGGCGACCGTCGACCGCCTGCGGGTCCTGGCCGGCGAGCGGGTGCTCGTGGTCACCGGGGCCGCGCACGCCGACGCGGTGCGCGAGCAGGTGCCTGACCTCCCGTCGGACCTGCTCATCGCCGAGCCCTCCCCGCGGGACTCGATGGCCGCGATCGGGCTGGCCGCGGCCGTGCTCGAGCTGCGGGACCCCGAGGCGATCATCGGGTCCTTCGCGGCCGACCACGTCATCGGTGACCAGGCCGCCTTCGACCGGGCCGTGACCGAGGCCGTCGGCGTCGCCCAGCGCGACGACCGGCTCGTGACCATCGGCATCGAGCCGACCTTCCCCTCGACCGGCTTCGGGTACATCCAGATGGGTCCGCGGCTGCGGGCCCACCCGAGCGCGGCGCGGGTGCGTCAGTTCGTCGAGAAGCCCGACGCCCGCCGGGCCGCGTCGTACCTGGCCACCGGCGAGTTCCGGTGGAATGCTGGCATGTTCGTCGTGCGGGCCACGACCCTGCTGGACCTGCTGGGCCGCTGGCACCCCGAGCTGGCCGACGGGCTGCGCGAGATCGCGGCCGACCCCGCGCTGCTCGAGGAGCGCTGGGAGGGCCTGGAAAAGATCGCCATCGACCACGCCGTGGCCGAGCCCGCCGCCGACGAGGGTCTCGTGGCCGTCGTGCCCGGCGACTTCGACTGGGACGACGTCGGCGACTTCAAGTCGTTGACCGGGCTGCTGCCGCAGGGGGAGGGCGCGATGACCGTCGTCGGTGACCCGGCGCAGGTGCAGGCCGTCGACTCCGGCGGCCTGGTGGTCTCCGAGTCGGGACGCATGGTCGCCGTCGTCGGCCTCGAGGACGTCGTCGTCGTCGAGACCGACGACGCCCTGCTCGTCGCCAGCCGCGAGCGCGCCCAGGACGTCAAGCTCGTCGTCGAGGCCCTCAAGGCCTCCGGACGCACCGACCTCGTCTGAGGCACGCGCGCTCACGACGTGGCGCCTGCACCGCTGCCGACCGCGGCGTCGGTAGAGTCACCACGCCATGACTGCTCCTCTCGCCCCGACGCTCCTGCGCGTCATCGACGGACTCGTGCCCGAGCTCGTCGCCTTCCGGCGGGACCTGCACGCCCACCCCGAGCTCTCCTTCCAGGAGCACCGCACGACCGCCCGGCTCCGGGAGCGTCTCGAGGCAGCGGGTCTGGAGCCACGGTCGGTGAGCGAGACCGGGCTCGTCGTCGACCTCGGGGCGAGCGAGCCCCGGCGTCGGGTCGCCCTGCGCGGCGACATCGACGCGCTGCCGGTGCGCGAGCGCACCGGCCTCGACTGGAGCTCCACCGTCGACGGTGCCTGCCACGCGTGCGGTCACGACGTCCACGCCACTGCGCTGCTCGGGGCGGGCCTGGCCCTCGCCGAGGTCGCCGACGATCTGGCCGCCCGCCACGTCGCCGTCCGCCTGCTCTTCCAGCCCGCCGAGGAGCAGATGCCCGGTGGAGCGCTCAAGTTCGTCAGGGAGGGGGTCATGCAGGGGGTCGACACCGTCTACGCGGTGCACTGCGACCCCTCGCTCGACGTGGGCGAGATCGGTCTGCGCGAGGGGCCGCTCACCGCGGCGGCCGACCAGGTGACGGTGACCCTGCGCGGGCGCGGCGGCCACACGTCGCGGCCCTTCCTCACCGAGGACCTCACCTATGCGCTCGCCAAGGTCGTCACCGACGTCCCGGCCGTGCTCAGCCGCCGGGTCGACCCACGGTCGGGGCTCGTCGTCGTCTGGGGCCGGGTGTCCGCCGGCGAGGCGATCAACGTCATCCCGTCGACGGGGGTCGCCCAGGGCACCCTGCGGATGCTCGACATCGAGCTGTGGGAAAAGATCGGCCCGCTCCTGCACGAAGTGGTCGACGACGTCGTGCGCCCCTACGGCGTCGACGCGGCGATCGAGCACATCCGGGGCGTGCCCCCAGTCGTCAACGACCCCGGTGCGGTGGCGGCGCTCGGCCGCGCGACGATGGCGGCCGGCATGCGGCCGGTCCCCACCCCGCACAGCCTCGGGGGAGAGGACTTCGCGTGGATGCTCCACGAGGCCGAGGGCGCCATGGCCCGCCTCGGCACGCGCACCCACGGCGGTCGTACCTTCGACCTGCACCAGGGTGATCTCGTCGTCGACGAGGGCGCGGTCCGCAACGGCGCCACCCTGCTCACCCTCGCTGCGGCGGGGGAGTGGACGCGCGTCGAGCGCGACTGATCGACCGAGGGTTCTCCCTGCGTCCTCGGCCACGTCGTGGCGGTCTGGTCGCGGTCTCATAACAGTTGGTCCCACGGGCCACACGGGCCTGCTCCACATCGCATACCGGGACGTAGCATCCCTCGGATGGTAGGCGCCGACGTCTGCCGAGTACCCCTGCTCGAGAAGGAGAGCGCCTTGCGTCACACCGTGAAGGCCGCATCGATCATGTCCGTGGCCGCGCTGGCCCTGACCGCATGTGGCGGCAGCGATTCCGGCGGCGACGCCACCTCCGGGGAGGGCTCCGACGTCAAGGCCTGCCTCGCGTACGACGTGGGTGGCCGCGGCGACCAGTCGTTCAACGACTCGGCGGCCAAGGGCCTGGACCAGGCCAAGGAGGAGCTCGGCGTCGAGGTCGATGAGGTCGAGGCCAGCCAGGGCGAGAACGACGCGGCCCGCGAGGACCGCCTCAACCAGCTCGTCGACGCCGGCTGCACCAACATCATCGGTGTCGGCTACATCTACGCCAAGGCGATCGGCGGCGCGGCCAAGGACAACCCGGACGTCTCCTTCGCGATCATCGACGACGCCTCGGCCGACTCCGAGGGCAAGAACGTCGCCCAGCTCGTCTTCGCCGAGCACGAGGGCTCCTTCCTCGTGGGCGCGGCCGCGGCGCTGAAGTCCAAGAGCGGCAAGGTCGGCTTCATCGGTGGCACCGACGTGCCCCTGATCAACAAGTTCGAGGCGGGCTTCAAGGCCGGCGCCCAGGCCGTCGACCCCAAGATCGACATCCAGACCAAGTACCTGGCCGAGGACGGCTCGGGCTTCGCCGACCCGGCGAAGGGCAAGACCGCCGCCGAGGGCATGTACGACAAGGGCGCCGACGTCATCTACCACGCGGCCGGTGGCTCCGGCTCGGGTCTCTTCGAGGCGGCCAAGGCCAACAAGAAGATGGCCATCGGCGTCGACTCCGACCAGGCCAAGACCGCGGAGAAGGACGTCCAGGACGTCATCATCACCTCGATGGTCAAGAACGTGAACGTCGCGGTCTTCGACTACATCAAGGCCTCGACCGAGGGTGAGCCGCTCACCGGCCTCCAGGAGTTCGACCTCAAGGACGGCGGTGTCTCGTACGCCACCACCGGCGGCAAGATCGACGACATCACCAAGGACCTCGACGACTACAAGCAGCAGATCGTCGACGGGAAGATCACCGTCCCGTCCAAGTGACGCCGACCGGCACCCCGGGGCCCGTTCGCACGCACTGCGTGTGACCGGGCCCCGGCCCGTCCGGGAGCGCTACCCTTCGCCTGCGGCACCATCCCGCGGACGTCCCACGGAGGCACCATGAGCACGACCGTCCCAGACCCCCCGTCGGCCCCGAGCCCACCCACCGGTGACCTCGCGGTCGCGGTCGAGGGCATCACCAAGCGCTTCCCGGGCGTCGTCGCCAACCGCGACATCTCCTTCGGCGTCGAGCGGGGCACGGTCCACGCGATCGTCGGTGAGAACGGTGCCGGCAAGTCGACGCTGATGAAGATCCTCTACGGGGTCCAGCGGCCGGACGAGGGGACCATCTCCGTCGGTGGCGAGCCGGTCACCCTGCACAGCCCGGCCGACGCGATCAAGCACGGCATCGGCATGGTCTTCCAGCACTTCATGCTCGCCGACAACCTCACCGTCGCCGAAAACGTCGTGCTCGGCGCCGAAAAGCTGCACGGCATCGGTGCCGCGGCCCGCGCCGAGATCACCCGGATCTCCGACGAGTACGGCCTCGGGATCGACCCCCGCGAGCTCGTCGCCGATCTCGGCGTCGGAGCCCGGCAGCGCGTCGAGATCCTCAAGGTGCTCTACCGGGGTGCGCGCACGATCATCCTCGACGAGCCCACCGCGGTGCTCGTGCCGCAGGAGGTCGACGAGCTCTTCGGCAACCTGCGTGAGCTCAAGCGCGAGGGCATCACGGTGCTCTTCATCTCGCACAAGCTCGACGAGGTGCTGTCCGTCGCCGACCGGGTCACCGTCATCCGCCGTGGCACCACCGTCGACACCGTCCTGCCCCAGGATGTCACGGCCCGCCAGCTCGCCGAGCTCATGGTCGGGTCCGAGCTGCCCACCCCGGAGACCGAGGAGTCGACGGTCACCGACCGCGTCGTGCTCTCCGTCCGGGAGATCACCCTCGCCGGCACCGGGCGCAATGCCCTCGAGGACGTCACGCTCGACATCCACGCCGGCGAGGTCGTCGGCATCGCGGGCGTCGAGGGCAACGGCCAGGCCGAGCTCGTCGAGGTGCTCATGGGCATGCGCGAGCCGGTCAGCGGCCGCATCGAGCTCGAGGGCACCGACATCTCCGACTGGGACGTGCGCCGCATCCGCGAGGCGGGCGTCGGCTACATCCCCGAGGACCGCCACCGTCAGGGCCTGCTGCTCGACGCCCCGCTGTGGGAAAACCGGATGCTCGGTCACCAGACCCAGGCCCCCGCCTCCCGCCGCGGGATCCTCACCCCGGCGGACGCGCGCGCGGACACCGAGCGGATCGTCGCCGAGTACGACGTGCGCACACCCGGCATCCACGTCACCGTCGGCTCGCTGTCCGGCGGCAACCAGCAAAAGCTCATCATCGGGCGCGAGATGAGCCATGCACCCAAGGTGCTCATCGCCTCGCACCCGACCCGTGGCGTCGACGTCGGCGCCCAGGCCGCGATCTGGGACCTCATCCGGGAGGCCCGTCGCGAGGGCCTGGCGGTGCTGCTCATCAGCGCCGACCTCGAGGAGCTCATCGGCCTCTCCGACACGATCAAGGTCATCCTGCGCGGACGCATCACCGGGGAGTTCGACCCCGACAAGGTCACGAGCCAGGAGCTCGGCAGCGCCATGACCGGCGCCGGGAAGGACGCCTCATGAAGCTCAGCCTCCGTCGCCTCCTGCTGACGCTGGCCGCACCCGTGCTCGCCATCGTCGTCGCCTTCGTCGTGACCTCGCTCGTCCTCGTGCTCGTCGGTGACCCCGTCGGCAAGGTGTGGTCGACGCTCCTGTCCGAGCCGCGCCCGCGCACGATGGTCAACATCATCAACAGCGGGATCACGTACTACATCGCGGCCGTCGCCGTCGCCGTCGGCTTCAAGATGAAGCTCTTCAACATCGGCGTCGACGGTCAGTACCGGATCGCCGCCTTCGCCGCGGCGCTCATCGCCGGTCAGGGCTGGCTGCCCGGGGCGCTCAACATCGTGCTCGCGATGCTCGTCGCGATGCTCGTCGGTGGCTTCTGGGCGGGCATCGCCGGCTGGCTCAAGGTCCGCCGCGGAGTCTCCGAGGTCATCTCGACGATCATGCTCAACACCATCTCCGCCGGTCTCGTCGGATGGGGGCTGCGGACCTGGGGCCAGCGCGCCGAGGGGAGCAACACCCGCAACACGCAGGAGATCCCCGAGTCGAGCCAGCTCGAGGGCTTCGCGGTCTTCGCCGACGCACCCAACCGGGTCTACACGCTGCTCGTGCTCGCGATCGCGATCGGCATCGCCTACTGGTTCGTCATCAACCGCACCCGGTTCGGCTTCGACGTGCGGGCCACGGGTGAGTCCGAGTCGGCCGCCGTCGCGAGCGGTGTCAAGGTGCCGCGCATGGTGCTCATCGCGATGATCGCCTCCGGCGCCGTCGCCGGCCTCATCAGCATGCCGGCCTTCTTCGGGGCCGACCACAGCTACGGGCTGAACTTCCAGGAGGGCGTCGGCTTCATCGGCATCGGCATCGCCCTGCTGGGTCGCAACCACCCGGTCGGCATCGCCTTCGCCGCGCTCCTGTGGTCGTGGCTGGAAAAGGCGAGCGACGGCCTGCAGCTGCAGGCCGGCGTCTCCCCGGCGCTCGTCTACATCATCCAGGGCGTCATCCTGCTGGCCGTCGTCATCGCCTACGAGGTCGTCGCCCGGTTCGAGCGGCGCCTCGAGCAGAAGCAGGTCACCCGCCAGCTCGATGCCAGCGTCACCACGGAAGGAGCCACGGCATGAGCCTGAGTGTCGGCACCGAGACCGAGATCGCTCCGTCCACGCCTGCCCGCCGCATTCCCTTCTGGGCCTGGCCGCTCGCCCTCGCCGGCGTGCTCGTCGCGCTCTCCGCGATCCGTCTGGTCACGGGGATCAGCGACATCTCCTCCTCCGGCACCCTCGGTGCCACCCTGGCGCTCGCCATGCCCCTCGCCCTCGCGGGTCTCGGTGGCCTGTGGTCCGAGCGGGCCGGGGTCATCAACATCGGCCTCGAGGGCATGATGATCCTCGGTACGTGGGGGGCCGCCTTCGGCGCGATCCACGGCGGCCCGTGGATGGGCATCGTCGGTGCCATGGTCTGCGGCGCGGTCGGCGGGCTCGTCCACGCCCTGGCTACCGTGACCTTCGGCGTCGACCACATCGTCTCCGGTGTCGCGCTCAACATCGTCGCCCTGGGCGTCGCGAGCTACCTCGCCGCCCGCTTCTTCGGCGAGCTCGAGGGCGGCAGCGACGTGCAGTCGCCGCCACTCCCTTCGCTCCCGCGGGTGGGCATCCCCGGCATCTCCGACCCGCTGAAGTCCGTCGAGGACAAGGGGTGGTTCTTCGTCTCCGAGCTCGCCGCGCTGCTGCGCGCCGCCACGACCAACCTGTCGATCCTCACCGTCATCGCCCTGCTGCTCATCGTGGGCACGTGGTGGCTGCTGTGGCGCACCCCCTTCGGCCTGCGGGTCCGCTCGTGCGGTGAGTCGCCGGTCGCCGCCGAGACCCTCGGCGTCAACGTCTACCTCTACAAGTACGTCGCGGTGACGGCCTCCGGCGCACTCGCCGGTCTCGGCGGCGGCTTCCTCGCCATGGTCGCGTCCAACGCCTACCGCGAGAGCCAGACCGACGGCCGCGGCTACATCGGTCTCGCGGCGATGATCTTCGGCAACTGGCGCCCCGGCGGGGTGCTCATGGGCTCCGGGCTCTTCGGCTTCATGGACGCCCTGCAGCTGCGCGGTGGTGGCGACGCGATCCACGCGCTGCTGCTGCTCATCGCGGTGCTGCTCGTCGGTCTCGGCCTGTGGCAGGTGCTGCGCCGCCAGCGCTACGTCCAGGGCACCATCGCCGTCGCCATCGGTGTCGCCGTCGGCGTGATCTTCGTGATCACCGAGACCGTCCCAGGCGACGTCACCCGGTTTGCGCCGCACCTGACGACCCTGCTCGTCCTCGCCTTCGCCAGCCAACGTCTGCGCATGCCGGCGGCCAACGGCAAGGTCTACCGCCGCGGAGAGGGCCACTGACGTGGCCGGCCCCGCCACGACGGACTGGCAGCGACTGCGCGAGGCCGCGGTCGAGGCGATGGAGCGGGCCTACGCGCCCTACTCCAACTTCCCCGTGGGCGTGGCCGGCTACGCCGACGACGGGCGCCTGCTGAGCGGGTGCAATGTCGAAAATGCGTCGTACGCCGTCGGCCTGTGCGCCGAGTGCGGGCTGATCAGCGACCTCGTGCGCACCGGGGGCGGCCGGCTCGTCGCCGTGTGGTGCGTCGATGCGCGAGGTGAGACGCTCATGCCGTGCGGTCGTTGTCGCCAGCTGCTGTGGGAGCACGGCGGCCCGCAGTGCCGCATCCAGACGCCGGAGGGCGAGCGGGGCCTCGCCGAGATCCTGCCCCAGGCCTTCGGTGCCGATGACCTGACGAAGGGAGCACCGTGACCGAGCAGCACGACGCCGTCGACGTCATCCGGACCAAGCGGGACCGGGGTGAGCTCACCCCGGAGCAGATCGACTGGGTCATCGACGCCTACACCCGAGGAGTCGTCGCCGACGAGCAGATGTCCTCGCTCGCGATGGCGATCCTGCTCAACGGCATGACCCGCCCCGAGATCGCCCGGTGGACCGCGGCGATGATCGCCAGCGGCGAGCGGATGGACTTCTCCGGCCTGAGCCGGCCGACCTCCGACAAGCACTCGACCGGCGGGGTCGGCGACAAGATCACCCTGCCGCTCGCGCCCCTCGTCGCGGTCTTCGACGTCGCGGTGCCGCAGCTGTCGGGCCGCGGTCTGGGCCACACCGGCGGCACCCTCGACAAGCTCGAGTCGATCCCCGGCTGGCAGGCCGACCTGACCAACGACGCGATGCTCGCCCAGCTCGAGGACGTCGGCGCGGTCATCTGCGCCGCGGGTGCCGGGCTGGCCCCCGCCGACAAGAAGCTCTACGCCCTGCGCGACGTCACCGGCACCGTCGAGGCGATCCCGCTCATCGCCAGCTCGATCATGAGCAAGAAGATCGCCGAGGGCACCGGGGCCCTCGTGCTCGACGTCAAGGTCGGGTCGGGGGCCTTCATGAAGACCCGCGAGGACGCGAGCGAGCTCGCACGCACGATGGTCGACCTCGGCACCGACGCGGGGGTCAACACCGTCGCGCTCATCACCGACATGTCCGTGCCGCTCGGTCTGACCGCCGGCAACGCCCTCGAGGTGCGCGAGTCCGTCGACGTCCTCTCCGGCGGCGGCCCGCAGGACGTCGTCGACCTCACCGTGGCCTTGGCCGACGAGATGACCCGCGCCGCGGGCCAGGAGGTCGGTGCCGACGAGCTGCGCGCCGCGCTGGCCGACGGGCGGGCGATGGACGTGTGGCGCCGGATGATCTCGGCGCAGGGCGGCGACCCCGATGCCGACCTGCCGACCGCCGCCGAGACCGAGACGGTCACCGCCGACAGCGACGGCTACCTCGAGCACGTCGACGCCCTCGCCGTCGGTGTCGCCGCCTGGCGCCTGGGTGCCGGGCGGGCGCGCAAGGAGGACCCGGTGCAGGCCGGCGCCGGCGTCGAGCTGCACGTCCGCCCGGGCGAGCGGGTGAGCGCTGGCCAGCCGCTGATGACGCTGCACACCGACACCCCGGAGCGCTTCGCGCGGGCGCAGCAGTCCCTCGAGCGTGCCTGGCGGATCAGCGAGCAGGCCCCGGCCACCCGCGAGGTCGTCCTCGACCGAATCACCGCCCGGGAGGCCTGACATGCCCGGCACTGCTGACCAGGCGGGACCGGCCGCGGGTCTGGACGAGGCGGTGATCCGGGCCCTGCCCAAGGTCGTGCTGCACGACCACCTCGACGGGGGCCTGCGACCGGCCACGGTCCTGGAGATCGCCGACGAGGTCGGCCACGAGCTGCCGGTGAGCGGTGCCGACCGGACCGCCGAGGGGCTGGCGCGGTGGTTCCGCGAGTCCGCGGACTCCGGGTCGCTGGAGCGCTACCTCGAGACCTTCGCGCACACGGTCGGCGTCATGCAGACCGCGCCCGCGCTGCGGCGCGTGGCCCGCGAGTCGGTGCTCGACCTCGCCCGCGACGGCGTCGTCTACGCCGAGTCCCGCTACGCCCCCGAGCAGCATCTGGAGGGTGGGCTGAGGCTCGAGCAGGTCGTCGAGGAGGTCGACGCCGGCTTCCGCGAAGGGGAGGAGCTGGCCGCCGCCGAGGGCCGTCCGATCGTCGTCCGGTCGTTGCTCACCGCGATGCGCCACGCCGCGAAGTCGCGGGAGATCGCCGAGCTGGCCGTGCGCTACCGCGACCGGGGCGTCGCGGGCTTCGACATCGCGGGCGCCGAGGCCGGGTACCCGCCGAGCCGGCACCTCGACGCCTTCGAGTACCTACGCCGGGAGAATGCGCACTTCACGATCCACGCCGGGGAGGCCTTCGGCCTCCCGAGCATCTGGGAGGCGCTGCAGTGGTGCGGCGCCGACCGTCTCGGGCACGGCGTGCGCATCGTCGACGACATCGGCTTCCGCGGCGCGACGGTGACCGACGACCCCCTGGCGGCCAACGAAGCAGCGCGCGAGGACCCCTCGCAGCTGCGGCTCGGGCGTCTGGCCGCCTTCGTCCGTGACACCCGGGTGCCGCTCGAGATGTGCCCGCACAGCAATGTCCAGACCGGGGCTGCGCCGTCCATCGCGGCGCACCCGATCACCCTGCTGGCCAAGCTGCGCTACCGGATCACGCTCAACACCGACAACCGGCTGATGTCCGACACGTCGATGACCCGCGAGATGCACGCCCTGGTCACCGAGGCGGGCTGGGACCTCGACGACCTGCGCTGGGTGACGACCAATGCGATGAAGTCGGCCTTCCTCCCCTTCGACGAGCGTCTGGAGCTCATCGAGGGCCGGATCAAGCCCGCCTACGCGGCACTGAGGTGAGCGTGGCTGCTGCAAGTAGGACAAAGGCCGCCGGACCCGACGAGGACGTTCTCGTCGTGGCGTCCTTCAACTGGCACCACGACCCACCAGCCGTGTCGCGCTTCCGTGTCCACAAGCGACGGAGCGACTGGGGGTTGCCGCGATGGCGTGTCCTTCTGCTGCGACTTCTGGACGTTGCGGATGTCGTGCGGGCAAGCCGGGGAGCCGCTGTGGTCGTCCTCGCCACGATGGGGAGCGACTTGGCGCTCTTCGCGTGGGCTTTGCGGGTCCTGAGGCCACGCGTGGCGATCGTCGCCTTTGACGTCCTCATGCCCGCGCGGAACTTCCCGCGCCCGCTGGCCACGTCGATGTTCCGTGCGATCGACCGCTTCGCTGTCATCAGGCGGGGGGACGTCGACACCCTGGCCGCCCGCCACGGGGTTCGGGAGTCGGTGTGCTCGTTCGTCCACTTTCCGGTGGCGGCGCAGACTCTGCCGTCGGCGCGCCACGGGGAGTACGTCTACTCGGCCGGGTGGGCGCATCGTGACTGGACGACTCTCGTGGCAGCGCTCGGCATCTCTGACCTGCCGGCGGTTGTCGCCCCGGGCGGGCGGTCGTTGGGTGCCGTCCCACGCCGGGTGAGAGTCATCGACATGCCTCCGCCGGACGAGGGCCGGGCGCTCGCCGCGGGCGCCATGTGTGTCGCGGTCGCGATGGAGGACACGCATCTTCCGGCCGGGCCTCTGGTGCTGCTGGACGCGATGGCGATGGGCAAGGCGGTCGTCGCGTCGGACGTCAACGGCGTGCGCGACTACATCGTGGACGGGGTGACGGGCCTCCTGGTGCCGCCGGGGGACCCACAGGCCATGGCTGCGGCGCTCATGCGCGTCTCAGCCGACCCCATGCTGCGGGGGCGACTGGGCCACGGTGCCCGACGCGAGGCCACTGAATCGCTCACCCCTGAGCGGTTCTGGGAGCGTCTGGACGAGATCGTGAGCCTTTGACTCACCGGGTGCGGCCGCTCAGTAGGTGCCGCTCGAGCCCGCGTCGGCGGTCTGACCCGGCTCCGGGACGAGCCGACCGGCCGCGCCGACCTGCTCTGCCTCGGCGAGCAGCGCCGCGGTGCTCGAGGTGCCGATGCGGGTGACGCCCTCGGCGAGCATCGCCAGGAGGGTGGGGATGTCGCGGACGCCGCCGGAGGCCTTGACCTCCATGGAGTCGGGGGTGTTGGCCCGCATGAGCGCGACGTCGGTCAGGGTCGCGCCGCCCCCGGCGAAGCCGGTCGACGTCTTGGTGAAGTCGGCCCCCGCGTCGGCGCTCGCCCGGCAGGCGTCGATCTTGGCCCGCTCGTCGAGCAGCGCGGTCTCGAAGATCACCTTGACGATGACTCCGGCCTCGTGGCCCACCTCGACGACCGCGGCGATGTCGTCGCGCACCGCCGCGACGTCGCCGCCGCGCAGTCGGCCGATGTTGAGCACCATGTCGAGCTCGGTCGCCCCGTCGGCGAGGGCCTGGCGGGACTCGGCGACCTTGGCCGCGGTCGACGTCGTGCCGTGGGGGAAGCCGATGACCGTGCACACCCGGGTCGGGCTGCCCTCGCCGGAGGCGATGGCCTGCGCAGCCAGCGCGACGTCGCTCGGCCTCACGCACACGCTCCAGATGCGCTGGGCGGCGAGCTCGCGGACCGAGGTGGCCACCTCGTCGGGCGTCAGCTCGGGCTTGAGCAGGGCGTGGTCGATGAGGTCGGCGACGTCCTGGACGGTCAGGGTCGTGCCGGGGGCGAAGGGGGGACGGCGGGTCATGCCCTCAGCCTAGGGCGTCGACCCAGCGCGACCCCACCTCGCGCAGCCGCCCGGAGCCAGCGGTCAGCTCGGCCACGAGGGGGCCGAGGGCGGCGACTTCTGCGGCCGGGACCCCGAGCGTCAGGGTGACCTCGGCGGCGTAGTCGGCGTCGACGACGTGCACGCCTCGTGAGCGCAGCTCGTTGTCGACCCGCCCGGCCTCGACGTGCGAGACGGTCAGCGCGTGCTCGACGACGAGCTCACGGCGCAGCACACCGACCTCGTCGAGCCCGGCCCGCACCGCGTCGCCGTAGGCGCGCACGAGACCGCCGGTGCCGAGGAGCACCCCGCCGAACCACCGGGTGACGACCGCGACGACATCGCTCACCTCGTGCCCGGTGAGGACCTCGAGCATCGGGGCTCCGGCCGTGCCAGAGGGCTCGCCGTCGTCGGAGGAGCGGGCCACCCCCGCGTCGGGACCCAGGACGAAGGCGGAGCAGTGGTGCCGGGCGTCCCAGTGCTGCTTGCGCAGGCGCTCGACGACGGCTCGGGCACTCCCTTCGTCCTCGACTCGCTCGAGGGTGCACCGGAAGCGTGACCGCTTGACCTCGAGCTCGACCTCGCCGTCACGGGCGATGGTGCGGTACGACGTCGGGCCCACGGCACTCAGGCGCCGGCGAGCTGGCGCTCGGCCTGCGTGGGGGTGGCGCAGCGGGCGCCGAGCTCGACGTGCCGGGCGACGACGCGCGGCTCGTCCCGCATGAGGACCAGACCGCGGCGGACGAGGGTGAGCGGCGGCTTGCGGCGCTCCTTGAGGTCGCGGGCCAGCCGCAGCACGAAGTTCTTGAGCCGGTGGTGGCGTATGCACCAGGCGGAGTGGAGCAGCCCGGCCTCGCGTAGGGCGGGGATCGCCTCGGCCGCGAAGATGCCCTCCGCGACGACGAGGTCGTCGGGTCGCGCCGTCACGGTGTGCTCGCCCGTGGCCCGCGAGACGCTGATGTCGTAGATCGGCATCACCGCCGTCCCGGTCGCCAGGAGGGTGCTCATCGCGGCGACGGCCGCCGGCTCGTCCCAGCTGTCGGGGTGGTCCCAGTCGACCATGCCGAGCTCCTCGCTGCGGGGGAGGTCGGGGGCGTCGAGGTCCTTGTAGAAGTCGTCGAGCCGCACGACCGGCCACCCGTGGTCACGGTGCAGGCGGGCGGCGAGACGGGACTTGCCGGAGCCACTCGGCCCGGCGAGGACGACGACACGTCCGGTCGAAGGGGGCTGGGCTGGCGTCGGCACGAGAGCCAACAATACGTGGGTCGAGGTGCGAGGAACGAGCCTCGAGGCCCTAGAGCGCCGTCAGCGACTGCATCGACGCGCGCAGCCGACCGAGCCGCTCCGCGGCCCGGTCCCGTGCCGGACCCAGGTCGTCGTCGGCGACCGGCTCGATCGCCTCGAGGTAGACCTTGAGCTTGGGCTCGGTGCCGGAGGGGCGCACGATGATCCGCGAGTCGTCGTCGAGCAGGTAGCGCAGCCCGTCGGTCGGCGGCAGTCCACCGGCGCCGGCCGAGAGGTCCTCGGCGCTCGCGACGGGAGAGCCGGCGACCTCGGCGGGCGGTGTCTCGCGCAGCCGGGCCATGATCCGCCCGATGTCGGCGAGGTCCTCGACCCGGATGGAGAAGGCGTCGGTGGCGTGCACGCCGAGCTGGCGGTGCAGGTCGTCGAGCACGTCGAGCAGGGTCCGGCCCTCGGCCTTGAGGATCGCGGCGAGCTCGGCGATGAGCAGCGCCGCGGAGACGCCGTCCTTGTCACGCACGAGGTCGGGGGCGACGCAGTAGCCGAGCGCCTCCTCGTAGCCGTAGTGCAGGTCGTCGACGCGGGCGATCCACTTGAAGCCAGTGAGGGTTTCCTCGTGCGCCACCCCCGACAGACGGCACATCGCGGCGAGTAGCCGCGAGCTGACGATGGAGTTGGCCATCCGGCGGCCTTCGGGCACGCCGCGCATGATCAGGTGCGAGGCGAGGAGCGCGCCGAGCTCGTCGCCGCGCAGGAGGCGCCAGCCGCCGTCGACGTCGCCGTCGGGCACGGCGACGGCGCAGCGGTCGGCGTCGGGGTCGTTGGCGATGACGAGGTCCGGGCCGCTCTCGCGGGCCGCGGCCAGGGCCGCGTCGAGGGCGCCGTCCTCCTCGGGGTTGGGGAAGGTCACCGTCGGGAAGTCGGGGTCGGGCTCGGCCTGCGAGCCGACCGTCTCGGGGGCAGCGAAGCCGGCCCGCTCGAAGGCCCGGCGCACCGTCGTGTCGCCGACGCCGTGGAGTGAGGTGTGCAGCACCCGCAGGTCGCGATGCGTGTCGAGGCCGACGACCCCGGAGACGGCGTCGAGGTAGGCCTCGAGCAGCTCGTCACCGAGCACCTCCCAGCCCGACTCGGCCCGCGGCACCGATGCGACGCTCGGGACCCGGTCGATCTGGGCAGCGATCTGGGCGTCGCTCGGCGGCACGATCTGGCTGCCGTCGCCGAGGTAGACCTTGTAGCCGTTGTCCTGCGGCGGGTTGTGGCTCGCGGTGACCATGACGCCCGCGTCGGCGCCGAGGTGCCGGATGGCGAAGGCGAGCACCGGCGTCGGCAGCGGCTCCGGCAGCAGCGCCGCCCGCCCGCCGGCGGCGGTGACGACCGCGGCCGTGTCGATGGCGAAGGCATCGGAGTTGTACCTCGCGTCGCGCCCGATGACGACGAAGGGAGCAGCGATCGCCTCCTGCAGGTGGGCCACGAGGCCCGCGGCGGCGCGGATGACGACGGCGCGGTTCATCCGGTGGGGGCCGGCGCCGAGGGCGCCGCGCAGGCCGGCGGTGCCGAACTGGAGCAACCCGGTGAAGCGGTCGGCGAGGTCGGCGATGGCGGCCGGGTCACCCCCCTTCGTGGCTCCTTCGTCGCGCCTCAGGACGGCGCCTTCGGCAGCGGCCACGATCGCCAGCAGCTCGTCGCGGGCCACGCGGTCGGGGTCGTCGGCGGCCCACTCGCGCGCTGCGACGAGCAGGTCATCGGGGACGTCGGCGGCGTGGCGGGAGGTGTAGCTCATGGGGGGCCTCAGATCCGGGCGACGATGCTGGCCAGGAGCGTGCCGCAGCGCTCGGCGGCGGCCTGGCCGGCGGCGACGACCTCGTCGTGCGCCAGGGGAGTCTCGCTGATGCCGGCGGCGGCATTGGTGACGAGCGAGACCCCGAGGACCTCGAGGCCGGCCTCGCGCGCGGCGATCGCCTCGAGCGTCGTCGACATGCCGACGAGGTCGGCGCCGAGGACCCCGGCCATGCGCACCTCCGCGGGGGTCTCGTAGTGCGGGCCGCGGAACTGCGCGTAGACGCCCTCGTCGAGGTCGGGGTCGACCTCGCGGGCCAGCTCTCGCAGCCGGGGGGAGTAGAGGTCGGTGAGGTCGACGAAGTTGGCGCCCTCGATCGGCGAGGTCGCGGTGAGGTTGATGTGGTCGCTGATGAGCACGGGGGTGCCCGGGCCCCACTCGGGCCGCAGCCCGCCGCAGCCGTTGGTCAGCACGATCGCGCGGCACCCGGCCGCGGCCGCGGTGCGCACCGCGTGGACGACGGCGCGCACGCCGCGGCCCTCGTAGAAGTGCGTGCGGGTGCCGAAGACCAGCGCCCGCCGGCCGGTGTCGGCGATCTCGACGGAGCGCAGCCGCCCGGAGTGGCCGGCGACGGCCGCGGCGGTGAAGCCCGGCACCTCGGCCTGGTCGATCGTCGCGAGCGTCTCGCCGACGAGGTCGGCGGTCTGTCCCCAGCCGGAGCCGAGGACGAGGGCGACGTCGTGGGTCGCGACGCCGGTGTGCTCGGCGATGACGGCCGCCGCGTCGCGGGCGAGGGCGAAGGGGGCCTGGGTGTCAGCGGTCTGGGTCACAGGCGCAATCTACAAGGGTGGTTGGATGGGAGGCGTGACTCGAACGAACTCTGTTGTGATCCTCGGCGGCGGCCCGGGCGGCTACGAGGCGGCCCTCGTGGCCGCGCACCTGGGGGCGTCGGTCACCGTCGTCGACCGGGACGGCATCGGCGGCGCCGCGGTGCTCACCGACTGCGTCCCGAGCAAGACCCTCATCGCGACGGCCGACTACCTCGGTGGCATCGAGACGGCCTCCGAGCTCGGGGTGCACCTCGAGGACCACGAGGGTGACGTCGCGACCGAGACCGTCGCGGAGCTGGCGGCGATCAACGCGCGCGTGCTCAACCTCGCGGCGGCGCAGTCCGCGGACATTACCGCCCGCCTCGAGGAGGTCGGGGTGCGGGTCGTCTCCGGCACGGGGCGGCTCACCTCGCCGAGCACGGTGACCGTCGAGACCGACGCCGGCAGCGAGGACATCGAGGCCGATGTCGTGCTCGTCAGCACGGGTGCGACCCCGCGGGTGCTGCCGACCGCGCAGCCCGACGGCGAGCGGATCCTCACCTGGCAGCAGATCTACGCCCTGCCCGACGTGCCGGAGCGGCTCGTCGTCGTCGGCTCGGGTGTCACCGGCGCCGAGCTCGCCCAGGCCTACCTCGGCCTGGGCGCCGACGTCACCCTCGTCTCCTCCCGCGAGCTCGTCCTGCCGGGCGAGGACCAGGACGCCGCCGCCGTCATCGAGGACGTCTTCCGTCGCCGGGGCATGACGGTGCTCAACCGCTCCCGCATGGCCTCGGCCGAGCGCCGCGGCGACGGCGTCGTCGTCACGCTCGAAGACGGTCGCGAGGTCGAGGGCAGCCACGTGCTCATCGCCGTGGGTGCGGTGCCCAACACGCGCGACCTCGGGCTCGAGGAGGTCGGGGTCGAGCTCAGCGAGTCGGGGCACATCGTCACCGACCGCGTCTCGCGGACGTCGGTGCGCGGCATCTACGCCGCGGGCGACTGCACCGGGGTCTTCGCGCTCGCCTCGGTGGCCGCGATGCAGGGTCGCACCGCGATGGCGCACGCTCTGGGAGACGCGGTGACCCCCCTTCGGCTGTCGGGCGTCTCCGCCAACGTCTTCACCGACCCCGAGATCGCGACGGTCGGCATCAGCGCCGCCGAGGCGGCGGACAATGCGGACGTCGAGGCCGTGATGATGCCGCTCTCGCGCAACCCGCGGGCCAAGATGCTCGGCATCACCGAGGGCTTCGTCAAGCTCTTCGCCTACCGCGGGACGGGCACGGTGCTCGGCGGCGTCATCGTCGCGCCCCGGGCCTCCGAGCTGATCTTCCCGGTGGCCCTCGCAGTCACCAACCGGCTGTCGGTCGACCAGGTCGCCTCGACCTTCACCGTGTACCCCTCGCTGACGGGCACTCTCGCGGAGGCGGCTCGTCGGCTGCACCCCCTCCACGGGGAGTGAGCTCGGCGGGCGCGCGGGTGCGGTCCCGCCGCTAGGGTCGCAGGGGGCCGATCCGCGGCCCGCGACGAAGGAGCCGAGGATGAGCAACAGCCCGCAGCAGTTCAACGGTGGCGAGTACGTCGACAAGGCGCGCGACGCGGCCCGGGACCACCCGGACCAGGCGCGCGGTGCGATCGACAAGGTCCAGGAGGCCGTCGACAAGCGCACCGGCGGCAAGTTCACGTCGATCATCGACAAGGCGGGCGACTTCGTCGAGGACAAGCTCGGTCTGCCTGAGGACAAGGCCGAGCCGAAGGGCGACGCCCAGCCCGAGGACGAGGCGCCCGCCGAGTCGCCGAGGAGCCAGACCCCGGCCGAGCCGAAGCCGGAGGGGTCAACCGACGGCGGGGCCCTGCCCGGCTGAGGTCGGGCTCGCCCCCGCGGTGAGCTGCAGGTCGGCGCGGACCGTCCCGCCACCCACCGTGAGCATGCGGGTCGTGATGTCGCCGGTGCCGCGGTCCAGGGCCGTGAGCACGTAGGTGCCCTCCTTGGGCACCGGGAGGTCGTAGCGTCCGTCGGCGTCGGTGCGCATCCAGTCGACCGACCCGCCCGTGCGACGGGTGAGGACGACGGACACGTCCGCGGCCGGTCCGCCGTCGACGGCGGTCACCGTGCCCGTGACGCTCGTGCGCTCCCGCAGGACGAAGGGAGGGACCCGCCGCCCTTCTGCCAGGTCGACGTAGCCGCTCGCCGGCGCCCACCCGGGCGCCGTGACGACGAAGAGGTGCCGGATCGGGCCGCCCGTCGCCACGGAGTAGTCGCCCGCGGAGTCGGTGTGCGCCCAGTCGACGTGGGACCCCTGGCCGCCGAGGACGGTGACGACCGCGCCGCCGACGGCGTCGCCGGCGACGTCGGTGACCCGGCCGTGCACGACGTGGTCGGCGCGCTGCTCCTCGACGTGGGGCCGGGCCTCGACCTCGGCAGCCCGCTGGCGCAGGAAGGGCATGATGAGGGCCGCGCTGATCGCCGAGGCGATCGCGGCGAGGACATAGACGAGGGCGATCGAGCCGTAGCCGGCGTGGCCGCCCGTCGCGGTGGAGGCCCCGGCGGCGAAGATCGCCGCGGTGACCGCGCTCGCGGTCGAGGTCCCGACCGAGCGCAGCAGGGTGTTGAGCCCGTTGGCCGCGGCCGTCTCGGTCACGGGCACCGAGCGCATGATGAGCGTCGGCAGCGCGGAGTAGGCCAGGGCCGTGCCGACCGTGACGACGACGGAGCCGACGACGATGGCGCCGATCGAGCCGCTCAGGGGCACGCGGACGAGGTACGACGCGGCCATGATCGAGCCGCCGACGGCGATCGCCAGCTCCGGGCCGAAGCGTCGCGTCACCCACCCGGCGAAGGGGGCGAGCAGACCGAAGGCGACCGCTGACGGGGCCATCCACAGACCGGCGTGCAGGCCGTCCAGCCCCATGCCGTAGCCGGAGTCCTCCGGTGTCTGCAGGAGCTGGGTCGACACGAGCATGTTGACGAAGAGCCCGAAGCCCATGAAGAGCGAGATCGTGTTGGCCGAGACGACGATCGGCTGGGCGGCGGTGCGGATGTCGACGAGCGGGTTGGGGATGCGCAGCTCGAGCGGCACGAAGACCGCGAGCAGGGCGATGCCGACGCCGAAGGCGGCGAGGGTGCGGGTGTCGAGCCAGCCCCACTCCGCTCCCTTCGACACGGCGAGGAGCAGCAGGACGAGGGCGACGCTCAGCAGGACCGCCCCGCGCACGTCGAAGGCACCGGGGGAGCGGACGGTGGACTCGGCGACCGTCGCGCGCACGAGCAGGACCATGAGCAGGGCGAGCACCCCGGGGAGCCACAGCACGACGTGCCAGTCGTAGGTCTGGGCGAGGAAGCCGCCGAGGGGCAGCCCGACGCCGGCGCCGATGGCCAGGGTCGCGCTCATCAGGGCGACGGCCAGCGGCACCTGGTCCGGGTCGAGCTCGTCGCGCATCGTCGCGATGCCGACGGGGACGAGGGCCATGCCCATGCCCTGGAGCGCGCGGGCGACGATGAGGAAGGGCAGGGAGGGGGCGATACCCCCGATGGCGGCGCCGAGCGCGACGATCGCCAGGGTCACGAGGATCATCCGCCGCTTGCCGTACATGTCGGCCATGCGGGAGATGACGGGGGTGGCGACGGCGCCGGCCACGAGGGTCGCGGTCACCATCCACGAGGCATTGCCGGGGGTGGTCCCGATGAGGTCGGGCAGGTCGGGGACGAGCGGCAGGACCATCGTCTGCTGGAGCGAGACGACGGTGCCGCACAGGGCGAGCACGGCGATGACGACGCCGCCCCCGGCACGCCGGGAGGGCGTGCCGGGGGCGGCGTCGGTGCTCGCGGGAGGAGTCGTCATCAGTCCTTGATCTCGGCGAGGACCGCGCCGTTGCTCACCGTGGCACCGACCTCGGCCTGCAGGCCGGTGATCGTGCCGGCCTTGTGCGCGTTGATGGGCTGCTCCATCTTCATCGCCTCGAGGACGACGACGAGGTCACCCTCGGCGACCTCCTGGCCCTCCTCGACGGCGACCTTGACGATCGTGCCCTGCATCGGGGCGGTGAGGCTGTCACCGGACGCCGCCGCGCCGCCGCTGCTGCCGCCGGAGCGCTTGGGCGCCTTCTTCTTGGCGGCGCCGCCACCGCCACCGAGGGAGAGGCCGCCGGGCAGGACGACCTCGAGGCGCTTGCCGCCGACCTCGACGGTGATCTTCTGCCGCTCGCCGTCGTCCTCGGCCGCCTCGCCGACCTCGCCGCCGTAGGGCGCGATCTGGTTGTCGAACTCGGTCTCGATCCAGCGGGTGTAGACGGAGAAGGGCGCGTCACCCTCCGGCGCGAAGGCCGGGTCGCGGACGATGGCCTGGTGGAAGGGCACGACCGTCGGCATGCCGTCGACGACGAGCTCGTCGAGGGCGCGGCGGGAGCGCTCGAGCGCCTGCTGGCGGGTGGCGCCGGTGACGATGAGCTTGGCGATCATCGAGTCGAAGGCACCGGCGACGGTGTCGCCCTCCTCGATGCCGGCGTCCCAGCGGACACCGGGGCCCTGGGGGACGCGCATCTTGGTCACGGTGCCGGGGGCCGGCATGAAGTTGCGCCCGGCGTCCTCGCCGTTGATGCGGAACTCGAAGGAGTGGCCGCGGGCGACCGGGTCGTCGTAGCCGAGCTCCTCGCCGTCGGCGATGCGCAGCATCTCGCGGACGAGGTCGATGCCGGTGACCTCCTCGGTCACGGGGTGCTCGACCTGCAGGCGGGTGTTGACCTCGAGGAAGGAGATCGTGCCGTCCTGGGCGACGAGGTACTCGCAGGTGCCGGCGCCGACGTAGCCGGCCTCCTTGAGGATCGCCTTGGAGGCGCGGACGAGCTCGGCGTGCTGCTCCTCGGTGAGGAAGGGCGCGGGGGCCTCCTCGACGAGCTTCTGGTTGCGGCGCTGGAGCGAGCAGTCGCGGGTCGAGACGACGACGACGTTGCCGTGCTGGTCGGCGAGGCACTGGGTCTCGACGTGGCGCGGCTTGTCGAGGAACTTCTCGACGAGGCACTCGCCCCGGCCGAAGGCCGTGACGGCCTCGCGGACGGCCGACTCGTACAGCTCGGGGATCTCCTCCATCGTGTAGGCGACCTTGAGCCCGCGACCGCCACCGCCGTAGACGGCCTTGATGGCGATCGGCAGGCCGAACTCCTCGGCGAGGGCGACGACCTCGTCGGCGTCCTTGACCGGGTCATTGGTGCCGGGGGCCAGGGGCGCGTTGGCCTTGACCGCGATGTGCTTGGCCTTGGCCTTGTCACCGAGCGCGTCGATGGCCTGCGGGCTCGGGCCGATCCAGATCAGGCCGGCGTCGAGGACGGCCTGGGCGAAGTCGGCGTTCTCCGCGAGGAAGCCGTAGCCGGGGTGGACCGCGTCGGCGCCGGCGTCCCGGGCGACCTGCAGGAGCTTGTCCTGGAGCAGGTAGCTGTCGGCGGGCGTCTGACCGCCGAGGGCGTACGCCTCGTCGGCGACCTTGACGTGCAGGGCGTCACGGTCGGGCTCGGCGTAGACGGCGACGGAGCCGATGCCGGCGTCGGCGCAGGCACGGGCGATGCGGACGGCGATCTCGCCGCGGTTCGCGATGAGGACTTTGCTGATGGCCATGGGCCGCAGACTACTGCGTGCCTGCCACCCCCGGCGGGTCGCCCGCATCGTGGCGCCGCACACCCCCTTCGCCCACCCCCTGCGGAGGCGAAGGGGGCGCCCGTCACCTCGACCAGCCGCGGGAGTCGGTGCACTGGGTCGGGTCGTCGTAGCGCTGCAGGATCTCCTCGGCGCGGGACCGGGCGAGGTTCCATCCGGCGAGGGTGTCCTCGTCGCCCGCGCCGTACACCTGGTGCATCGACAGCGCGCACTGCTTGATGTGCGGGGGCAGGGCGCTCGACTCGATGGTCGGCACGGCGTCGGCGGGCAGGCTGCTGAGGTACCAGGTGTCGATCTTGCCCGTGGCCTGCCACCGCTCGATGTTGCGGTCGGCGACCCAGGCATTCGTGTTGCCGACGGTGCCGACGATGGTGAGCACGGCGGCCGCGACGAGGCCCGTGCGGCCGAGCCAGCGCCGCGTCGGGGTGAAGAGGGAGACGAGCACCGCGAGGACGACGAGCCCGAGCCAGATCTCGAAGAGGTCGGCGTTGATCCTCAGCGTCGTGTAGCCGTAGGCGTCCTGGTAGAGCGCCATGCGGCGCAGCGCGGAGGCGACGACGAGCAGGGTGAGGACGCACAGGGTCGCGTTCATGGCGGTCATGACCCGACGGTCGCGCTGGGTGCTCGCGCGGCCGAGCGCTCGAACCCCGGCGACGAGCAGCAGGGCGAGCGCGGTGGCGACGGTGAGCTGTCCGAAGCCCTGCCGGGCCGACTCGGCATAGGTCACGCCCGCGGTGCGCACGACGTAGTCGTGCCCGCCGACGACCGCCGCGGCCTGTGCGATGACGAAGGCGACGAAGATGGCGATGACGACGCCGAGCGGGACCTGCCACTCGCGCTCCGGGATGCGCGGCGACTGGCGTGCCCCGTCGACGGTCGGCGGGTTGATCGCGAGGTAGAGACCGGCGAGCGTGACGCCGGCGAAGAAGACGAGCACGAAGACCCGGAAGATCGCCATGTCGTTGATGTCGGGCACGAGGGCCGAGGTCCACGAGCCGAGGACGGCGTCGGCGGAGGCGAGCAGCCCGCCGAAGACGAGCAGCAGGGCGAGGCTCACGACGGCCGTGCGCAGGATGGACCAGGCGCTGCCCCGGCGGGCGAGGACGCGGATCGTCCTGTCGAGCAGGGGGAGCCCGCGCAGCGCGGAGAGCGGCCAGGCGATGACCGACGCGGCGATCCCGCCGACCGTGCGCGCATCGGTGCACGCGGTCGCGGCGAGCACCCCGGCGACGGCGACGGCGAAGAAGCTCATCACCGGGTCGTCGCGCAGGATCGTCGTCAGGCCGAGGGGGAGGGCCAGCGCTGCCGTGACCCACGACCACGGCTTCGCCCGGCGGGGCGAGGCGAGCCACAAGGCGGCACCACCGGCGGTGAGCACGACGAGCAGCCCGAGCCCGATCGCATTGCCCGGCAGCAGGACAGCGGCGAGCAGGCCGACGGCGAGGGCGGCGAGCAGCAGCCGCGGCTGCCCCTGCGTGACCCGCTCGGGCCACCACCGCAACAACGAGAGCCCCGTTCCCTGCCCTTCGAGACGGCGCTGGCGCGCCTCCTCAGGACCCGGCGCGAGGCCGTTCGCGGCCGAGCCTCGAAGGGAGGGCGCGGATCCTGCAGTCATCGTGGGCTCCTGAGTGGTGGTCGTGGTGAGCGGTGCCGGCGAAGGGAAGGCCGGCGGGGTGAGCGGGAGGTGGAGCTCGAGCCGGGCCCCCGCGTCGGCGCCCAGGGCGCGGATCGTGCCGCCGTGCATCGAGGCGACCCACGCGGCGATGGCCAGGCCGAGGCCGGTGCCACCCCCTTCGTCCCCTCCGGGACCGAAGCGGTGGAAGAGCCGCTCCGCCCGCTCCGGGGTCAGGCCTGGGCCGTCGTCGGCGACGGTGAGGGTCCACGCGTCGCCGGCGGCGCGGGCCTTGAGGGTGACGGTGCCGCCGCTCGGGCTGTGCCGCACCGCGTTGTCGAGGAGGTTGGCGGTGACCTGGGCGAGGCGGGCACGGTCGCCGGTGACGACGAGGTCGCCGGGCTCGACGTCGGCGACGAGCGCGACGTCCCGGCCCTGGAGGGTGGTCTCGCCGATGGCGTCGTCGAGCAGGTCACCGACGCGGATCCGGCTGGGGGAGAGGGGGATTCCCCTGCCGTCGGGCCGGGAGAGGTCGAGCAGGTCGGTGACGAGCGAGCCGAGGCGCTCTGACTGGGCGAGGGCGGCGCGCAGGGTCGCCTCGTCGGGGGTGGTGACGCCGTCGGCGAGATTTTCGAGCAGGGCCTGCTGGGCCGACAAGGGCGTGCGCAGCTCGTGGGCGACGGTGGCGACGAGACGCCGCCGGTGCTCCTCGCCCTGCTCCAGCTCGGCGGCCATGCTCGCGAAGGCACGCGCCAGCTCGCCGATCTCGTCCTGGCTCGACGTCGTGATCCGGGCGCCGTAGTCCCCCTTCGCCATCCGCCGTGCGGCATCGGTCATCTGGGTGAGCGGGGTCGTCATGCCGGTCGCCAGCCAGCGGGTGACGACGAGGGCGAGGCCGATCGTCGCGGGCAGGCCGATCCACAGGGGGACCCCGGCATCGGTGCCGACCGTGCCGACGACGGCCGCGACGACAACACTCACGCCGACGAGGACGGCGAGCCGGGTGCGGATCGAGGTGAGCTCGAGCAGGGGAGCGGAGCGGTTCATCGGTCGATCCCGTCGTCGAGGGCGTAGCCGACGCCGTGGACCGTGCGGATGCGGTGGCTGCCGACCTTGGCCCGCAGCGACTTGACGTGGCTGTCGAGGCTGCCGCGACCCAGGCCGTCGTCCCAGCCCCACAGGTCGGCGACGATCCGCTCGCGGCGCAGCACCGCGCCGGGCTCGCGGGCGAGCAGGGCGAGCAGGTCGAACTCCGTCGGCGTGAGGTGCACGGCGTGGCCGTCGACGGTGCACCGCCGGGTGCGCTCGTCGAGGGTGAGCCCGGCGTGGTGGGTGATCGTCTCGTCGGGGCGCCCGAGCTCGGCGGCGCGCTCGACGCGGCGCAGCAGGGCCCGGACCCGGGCGACGACCTCGCGCATGCGAAATGGCTTGGTGAGGTAGTCGTCGGCGCCGACCCCGAGCCCGACGATGATGTCGCTCTCGTCGTCGCGGGCGGTGAGCATGAGCACCGGCACGGGGCGGTCGGCCTGGATCCGGCGGCACACCTCGAGTCCGTCGAACCCGGGCAGCATGAGGTCGAGCACGACGACCGCGGGGTCGTGCTCGGCGTGGGCGGCGACCGCCCCCGGGCCGTCGTGCGCCCGCACCACCTCGAAACCCTCCGCCGTGAAGCGGTCGGCCAGGGTCTGGTTGATCGTCGGGTCGTCCTCGACGACGAGCACGCACGGTGCGGGAGCGGTCATGGGATCAGGCTAGGCAGCCGCACCGGTGGATCCCCGGGACGAGATCTGGAGATCCTCTGCAGATCCGCCCGCCCCCGGACCCGCATTTCCCTAGGGAAATGACGGCAGGGGTGGTGATTTCCCTAGGGAGATGCGGTGGAGAGTGCGGATTTCCCTAGGGAGATGACGGCAGGGGTGGTGATTTCCCTAGGGAGATGCGGTGGAGAGTGCGGATTTCCCTAGGGAGATGACGGCAGGGGTGGTGATTTCCCTAGGGAGATGCGGTGGACGAAGGGGGAATCAGCCCACCGGCAGGCGGGAGACGAACTGCCGCAGCTGCTCGATGTTGCGCACCTCGTGCATGTCGACGACCTCGGCGTAGCGACTGGCCACGGAGTCGCCCGTGTCCCACATGCGCTCCGCCTCCGGGTTGAGCCAGGCGGCGTAGCGGGCCTGGGAGACGAGGATGCGCAGGCGGTCGATGCGCGGGTCGGTGCCGTTGGTCCGCGCGTCACCCAGGATCAGCACCGTCGAGCGCGGCCCGATGGCGTCGAGGTGGTGCTCGACGGCGTCCTCGAAGGCCGCGCCGTAGTCGCTCGACCCGTGCCAGCGGGTCATCTGTGCCTCGCGGGCCACCCGCTCGCTGATGTCCTCGCCGACCTGCGCCTCGCGGACCAGCTCGGTGATGTCGTCGCACGTGTTGACGAAGCCGATGAACCGCACCCGGCGGAAGACTCCGGCGAGTGACTGCAGGAGCAGCATCGTGAAGCGCGAGAAGCCCGCCACCGACCCGGACATGTCGCACAGCAGGACGATGTCGGCCCGGCTGCGGGTGCGGCGCTTGTAGGCCGGGCGCACCGGCACCCCACCGGTCGACATCGCCGCGCGCAGCGTGCGCCGGATGTCGATGGTGCCCCGCGACTGCCGCCGCTGGCGGGCGGCGAGCTTGGCCGCGAGCTTGCGCGACAGGGGCGCGATGACCGCGTGCAGCTCGGCCGCCTCGGTCTTGCCGGTGAGCAGGAAGTCCTTGCGCTCCAAGGGGTCTCGCACGCCGTAGCGCGAGATGCGGTCGCGTCCGCGGACCTCGGCGTTGCGCCGGGCCGACTCGGTCTCGACCTTGCGCCGGAAGGCGCCGACGCGGTGGCGGATCTCGTCGCGGTCGTAGCGGTCGCTCAGTTGCTCGGGCCGCCAGGCGCTGCCCGCGCCCCCGCCGCCGCTGCCGGTGGCGCCGCCGCTCCCTTCGCCCGATCCGCCCGAGCCCTCGCCGGACCCGCCGGTGACGTCGCCGGCGTCGCGGGCCCGCTGCAGGGCCGCCGCGATCGCGGTCTGCGGGGCGAGCCGCTCGATCGTCTGGTTGGCCGACCAGCCGCCGGTCGACGACTCGTTGGCCAGTCGGCCCAGCTCGGCCACGGCACGGGCCGCGAGCCGATCGAGCTCACGCTCGTCGCCGCGGGCCAGGGCCTCGACGAGCTCCTCGCGGATCGCGGCCGCGCGCTCGCGGGCGCCCGCGGTGTCGGTCGGCGCGAGGTCGGCCGCGTCACCGGTGCGGTGACCCACGGCGGGGGGGAAGTGGATGTCGAAGAGCTGGTCGAAGACCGTCCGGTCGGCCGAGCGGCGCATCATCGTCGCGGCGAGTCCGGTGCGCAGGCGCTCGCGGTCGTCGAGGCCGAGCGCCCTTGCGGCAGAGGCGGCGTCGGCCACCTCTGAGGTCCCGACCGTCACGCCGTGCCGGCGCAGCGCCCGGGCGAGGTCGACGAGCCGCTCGCCGAGCGGGTCAGGCGAGGGCACGGTCCAGGTCCAGGGTCTGCACCGCGAGCTCGATGTCCTCGCGGTGCTTGAGGACGACGCCGAGGGTCGAGCGCACGAGCTCCGGCTGCAGCTCGCCGTCGGTGCCCAGGCTGACGAGCGTGCGGGCCCAGTCGATGGTCTCGGCGACCGAGGGCGACTTGCGCAGCCGCATATCGCGCAGCGCGCCGACGAGCCGCACGACGGAGGCAGCGAGCGTCTCGTCGAGGTCGGGCACCGTCAGACGCACGATCCGCAGCTCGAGGTCGGCCTCGGGGTAGTCGATGTGCAGGTAGAGGCAGCGGCGGCGCAGGGCCTCGGACAGCTCACGGGTCGCGTTGGAGGTCAGGACGACGAAGGGGGTCTGGCTCGCCCTGATCGTGCCGAGCTCGGGCACGGTCACCTGGAAGTCGGAGAGCACCTCGAGCAGGAGACCCTCGATCTCGACGTCGGCCTTGTCGAGCTCGTCGATGAGCAGGACCGTCGGGTGCTCGTTGCGGATCGCGGTGAGCAGCGGGCGGGAGAGGAGGAACTCGTCGGTGAAGATGTCCTCCTTGACCGAGGTCCAGTCCGCCTCGTCGGCCCCGGCGGAGTCGTGGTGGGCGCCGGCTGCGGTGATGCGCAGCAGCTGCTTGGCGTGGTTCCACTCGTAGAGGGCGCGCGCCTCGTCGACGCCCTCGTAGCACTGCAGGCGCACGAGCTCGCCGTCCGTCGCCGCGGACACGGCCGCGGACAGCGCGGTCTTGCCGACACCGGCAGGCCCCTCGATGAGCAGCGGTTTGCCGAGCTGGTCGGCGAGGTAGACGGTCGTCGCGATCTCGTCGGAGGCGAGGTAGCCGTGCTCGGCCAGACGCGCCGTGACGTCGTCGACCGAGGCGAAGCGGGGGGTGTGCGTCATGCTCGCAGTCTGCCCGACCGCGCCCGTCGGTAGCGTGTGCCCCCATGAGCCCGAGGGTGATCCACACCGCACAGGCCCTCGTCGACGTCGTCGTCGAGGTGCCCGACCTGCCCCGTCGCGGCGGCAACTCGATGGCCACCTCCGTGGCGCGCTACGCCGGGGGAGCCACGACCATCCTGCTCGCCGCCGTGCGCTCCGGCGCCGCGGCCGTCCACGCAGGGGCCCACGGTCGCGGCCCGAACGGCGACCTCGTCCGCGAGACCCTCACTGCCGACGGCGTCACGCTCTCGGCTCCCGTCGTCGAGGACCTCGACACCGGTGTCTGCATCGTCATGGTCGAGCCCTCCGCGGAGCGGACCTTCGTCACGACGCAGGAGGCCGAGCGGCACATCAGCGTCGAGTCGCTCGCGACGAGTGCGCCGGTCGCGGGGGACCTTGTGTGCGTCAGCGGCTACAGCCTCGTCGGCCGCACCTGCGACCCGCTGGTGACCTGGCTGGAGTCCCTGCCAGACGACGTCCTCGTCGTCCTCGACCCCGGAGCGGTCTTCGCGGAGCTGGAGCCCTCCCTTCGCGCCCGGGTCATCGCGCTCACCGACGTGTGGACCGGCAACGCCGAGGAGTCGGAGGACTTCGGCGAGGCGCAGGGGATGGGCCCTGCCGCGGAGGCCGTCGTCGCCCTGCTCAAGCCCGGTGCCGTGGCCGTCGTCCGTGACGGGGCCCGGGGCTGCGCGGTGCACGCCGACGGCGTGACGAGCATCGTGCCCGGCTACCCGGAGAAGCCGGTCGACACCAACGGCGCCGGTGACACCCACACGGGTGTCCTGCTGGCCGAGGTGGCGAAGGGGGTGTCCTGGCCCGATGCGTGCCGGCGCGCCAACGTGGCCGGGGCCATCAAGGTGACCCGCAAGGGGCCGACGTCCGCGCCGACGGCCGCGGAGATCGACGCCTATCTCGCCGCTCGCTCCTGACCTCGACCCTGCCTCAGCGGGCGTCGAGCTCGGTGCGGCAGCGCTGCTCGAAGGTGTCGAGCTCGGCGAGTGCGTCGTCGAGGTCCCGCCGCCGCTGCTCCAGGTCCGCGCGGCGCTCGTCGATCTGGCCGAGCACGTACTCGAGCTGGCTGCGGCGCCCGCGGGGGGCGTCGTAGAGGTCGATGATCTTGGCGATCTCGTCGAGGGGGAAGCCCAGCCGCTTGCCGCGCAGCACCAGGCCCAACCGCGTGCGGTCGCGTCGGTGAAAGAGGCGGGTCGTGCCCTGCCGCTCGGGCGAGACGAGGCCGATGTCCTCGTAGTGCCGGACCGTGCGCGTGGTGATGCCGAACTCGTCGGCGACCTCGCGGATCGTCCAGGTCCGCGCGTGCTCGTCGGGAGCATCCGCGCCCGGGGGAGTGGCCCCCTTCGTCCGGCTTGTCATGACCCGAGATGATGCTTTACGTTGACGTCAACGTCAAGCAATGGTGCTGCCGGTGACCCCGGGGTGCCGGGAGAGGTCGGGCATGTTCGAGCTGTCGCAGGACCACGAGGACTTCCGCGCGAGCGTGCGCGACTTCGCCGAGCGCGAGGTGGAGCCGCACGTGGCCCAGTGGGACAAGGACCACCACCTGCCCCTCGAGGTCGTGCAGCGCATGGGCGACCTCGGTCTCTTCGGCCTCGTCGTCCCGGAGCGCTGGGGTGGCTCCGCCGAGACCGTCGACGGCGTCGTCCAGTCCGACTTCACCGCGCTGTGCGTCGCGATCGAGGAGCTCGGCCGCGTCGACCAGTCCATCGGCATCACGCTCTCCGCCGGAGTGGGCCTGGGCATCAACCCGATCCTCACCTACGGCACCGACGAGCAGCGTGACCACTGGCTCCCCGAGCTCGTCGCCGGCCGCGCCCTGGCCGGCTTCGGCCTCACCGAGCCCGACGCCGGCTCCGACGCCGGTGGCACCCGCACCACGGCCACCCGCGACGGTGACGAGTGGGTCATCAACGGTGCCAAGTCCTTCATCACCAACTCCGGCACCGACATCACCTCCCTCGTCACCGTCACCGCGCGCACCGGCACGACCGCCGAGGGGCGTGCCCAGATCTCGGCGATCATCGTCCCGAGCGGCACCCCCGGCTTCACCGTCGAGGAGCCCTACGACAAGCTCGGCTGGCACATCTCCGACACCCACGGGCTGAGCTTCGACGGGTGCCGCGTGCCCGCCGACCACCTCGTCGGGGAGGAGGGACAGGGCTTCCGGCAGTTCCTCAAGACCCTCGACGACGGCCGGATCGCCATCTCCGCGCTCGCCACCGGACTGACCCAGCGGATGCTCGAGCTGGCCACCGACTACGCCCGGACCCGCACCTCCTTCGGCCGGCCGATCGGCGCCAACCAGGGCGTGAGCTTCCAGATCTCCGACCTCGCCGTCATGGCCGAGACCTCGCGCTTGCTCACGTACAAGGCGGCCTGGCTCAAGGACGAGGCCGACCGCGGTCGCCGCTCGGTCAAGGAGGTCGCCCGCGCCGCCTCGATCGCCAAGCTCTACACGTCGGAGGCCGCGGTGAGCGCCACGCGCATCGCGACGCAGGTCTTCGGCGGCAACGGTTTCATGGAGGAGTACCCCGTCGCCCGCTTCTACCGCGACGCCAAGATCCTCGAGATCGGGGAGGGCACCTCCGAGGTGCAGCGCATGGTCATCGCCCGCCACCTCGGCCTGCCGGTCTGATCCGGCCCGGACGGAGGGAGTCACCCCGTGAGCAGCTACCCCACCGACCCCAAGGTCCAGGACGTCCGTCGCCGCATCCGCGCCGCGCACGACGCCTCCGAGCGGCCCACCGACAAGGCCGCGGCCAAGCTCGAGGCCCAGGGCAAGCTCTATGTCCGCGACCGCATCGCGCTGCTCGTCGACGAGGGCTCCTTCGTCGAGGACGGGCGCTATGCCAACGCGCTGGCCGCCGGTCTGCCGGCCGACGGCGTCGTCACCGGCCGCGGCCTCGTCGACGAGCGGCCGGTCATCGTCATCGCCAACGACCCGACCGTCAAGGCGGGCTCGTGGGGTGCCCGCACGGTGGAAAAGATCGTGCGCGCCACCGAGACCGCGCTGCGCGAGGAGCTGCCGGTCTTCTGGCTCGTCGACTCCGCGGGCGCGCGGATCACCGATCAGGTCGAGATGTTCCCCGGCCGTCGCGGGGCCGGCCACATCTTCCACAACCAGGTCGCCCTGTCGGGCAAGGTCCCGCAGATCTGCTGCCTCTTCGGCCCGAGCGCCGCGGGCGGCGCCTACATCCCCTCCTTCACCGACCTCGTCATCATGGTCGAGGGCAATGCGTCGATGTACCTCGGCAGCCCGCGCATGGCCGAGATGGTCGTCGGCGAGCGGGTCTCCCTCGAGGAGATGGGCGGTGCGCGCATGCACTGCACCGTGAGTGGTGTCGGCGACGTGCTCGTCGCCGACGACGCGGAGGCGATCGAGGCCGCTCGCCTGTGGCTGAGCTACCTCCCGCTCAACTGGCGCGGTGACCTCCCTTCGTACGAGCCGGAGGCGCCCGCGGCACCCCTGACGGCCGCGACGATCCCCGAGCGCGAGTCGCAGCCCTTCGACATCCACGACGTCATCGACGGCCTCGTCGACGACGACTCCTTCTTCGAGGTCAAGGAGCTCTTCGCGCCGGAGCTGGTCGTCGGCCTCGGCCGCATGGCCGGCGAGACCATCGGCATCGTCGCCAACAACTCGATGGCCAAGGGCGGCGTGCTCTTCACCGACAGCGCCGACAAGGCGGCGCGCTTCATCTGGCTGTGCGACGCCTACTCGATCCCGCTGATCTACCTCGCCGACGTCCCCGGCTTCATGATCGGCTCCGAGGTCGAGCGCGGCGGCATCATCCGGCACGGCGCCAAGATGGTCTCGGCCGTGGCGTCGGCCACCGTCCCGCAGTTCTGCGTCATCGTCCGCAAGGCCTACGGTGCCGGCCTCTACGCGATGGGCGGGCCGGGCTTCGCCCCCGACGCGACGATCGCGCTGCCCACCGCCCGCATCGCCGTCATGGGCCCCGAGGCAGCGGTCAACGCGGTGTACGCCAACAAGATCGCGCAGATCGAGGCCGACGAAGGGGAGGCCGCCCGCGACGACTTCATCGCCGCCCGTCGGGCCGAGTACGAGGAGGACGTCGACCTCGAGCGACTGGCCGCCGACCTGGTGCTCGACCAGGTCATCGAGCCCGAGCAGCTGCGCGACGAGCTGCTCGCGCGCCTGCGGCACGCCCGCGGCCGCGACCGGACCTTCTCGGAGCGCCGGCGCGGGATCCCGCCCGTCTGACCCGCGACGATTCTCGGGTCACCCGAGAAACCTCCCCTTCGCAAGGGTTTCAAACTCTTGCGAAGGGGAGGTTTTCCGGGTCACCCGGAAAACGCGGGGTGGGCGAGGTGTGCGTGACGGTCGTCCCACCGTGCACGCGCTGCACGATCCCGACTTCGTCGTTACCGTTGGGTAACCAGCGTTCCCCCTGACGAAGGACGCCCCATGAAGAAGTGCTGGACCTCATCCGTCGCGGCCGTCGCCTGCGCGATCGGCCTCGTCGCCTCGGCCGGCTCCGCCGGAGCCGCCACCAACGACCCGCTCCGCTCCGACCTGTGGGGTCTCGACCAGGTCAGGGCCGAGCAGGCCTGGTCCTCGAACCGCGGTGAGGGCGTCGTCGTCGCGGTCGTCGACACCGGTGTCGACCTCGGTCACCCCGACCTCGCCGGCCGCCTCGTGCCCGGTGCCGACTTCGTGTGCGGCGAGGTCAAGGGTTCCTGCGGCGACGGTGGTTGGAAGGGCCAGGACGGTGTGGGCCAGGAGCCCGACGTCCACGGCACCCACGTCGCCGGGACCATCGTCGGCAGCGCCGACAACGGCATCGGGGTCGCCGGCGTGGCCCCCGACGCCAAGGTCATGCCGATCAAGGTCCTCGAGGACGGCTCCGGGACCAACGAGGACATCGCCGAGGGCATCCGCTACGCCGCCGACCACGGCGCCGACGTCATCAACCTCAGCCTCGGCGGCCTGCCCGGCACCCAGATCTTCTCCATCTTCGGTCTCGACACGACGATGAAGGACGCGATCCAGTACGCCCGCGACAAGGGCACGCTCACGGTCGCCGCTGCCGGCAACACCTCGACGCTGCTGTGCAACGACCCCGCCTTCAGCAGCGACTCGATCTGCGTCGGTGCCACGGACCGCAACGAGCTGAAGTCCTACTTCTCCGAGCTGCCGGTCACCTTCCGGGGCAAGGGCGTCGCGGGTCCCGGTGGCTCCGGGCGACTCCTCGGCGGGCCCTGCTCCGACGACATCATCTCCACCGTCCCGCGGGGCACCGGCACCGACGAGTGCGGCGAGGGCAAGGACTACGCCGCCTTCGCCGGCACGTCGATGGCGACGCCGCACGTCGCCGGTGTGGCCGCGATCCTCTTCGGCCAGGGCCGCAGCCTCGACAACGTCGAGCAGGCGATCCTCTCGACCTCGCGGCACCCGCTCTTCGGCACCCGCGGCGGCTTCAGCGCGCTCTACGGTCGCGGCATCGTCGACGCCCGGGCGGCGGTCGCCTACCCGCGCGACTGAGCCGACGCCACCGTCCACCAGTCGACCCCGAGGTCGGCGAGCAGGCGGCGCAGCAGCGGCAGGCACAGCCCGATGACCGTGCTCGGGTGCCCCTCGATCCCGTCGACGAAGGGGGCGCCCAGTCCGTCGAGCGTGAAGCCGCCCGCGACGTGCAGCGGCTCACCGGTCGCGACGTAGCCGTCGATCTCCGCATCCGACGCCCCGGCGAAGTGCACCCGTGCACTCGCCGGGGCGCCGGCGCTCCTGCCGGTGGGCAGGTGGACCACGTGGTGACCGGTGTGCAGCACACCGGTCCGGCCGCGCATCGCCGACCAGCGCTCGCGGGCGACCTCGGCCGTGCCGGGCTTGCCGTGGACCCGCCCGTCGAGCTCGAGGACGGAGTCGCAGGCGATGACGAGGTCGGTCCCGGCGGGCACGCGAGAGGCGACGGACTCTCCCTTCGCCTCGGCCAGCAGCTGCGCCAGCGTGCCGGGGGAGACGTGGGGGTCGCGTTGGCGGGCTGCCGCCTCGACGGCCGGCTCGTCGACGTGGCTCACGACGACCTGCGGGTCGAGCCCGCACGCACGCAGCAGTGCCAGACGAGCGGGTGAGGCGGAGGCGAGGACGACGGAGGTCATGGCCACATCATCGCCCCTTGCCAGTAACTGACCGGTAGGTAACCAAGAGACCCACCGCCACACCGACGACGTCGTCCGCCAGGGGGCACCACACCTGTCCGGAGGACCGCACCCTCCCTGACAGACAGGACCTGCATGACCTCCATGACCAAGCGCGCCGTCGCGGCCGCGGCCCTCGCCGTCGCCGTCACCCTTCCGCTGGCCGGGACCGCCTCCGCCGACCACCGGGACGTCCCGGGCACCCTGGGCGCGCGCACCCTCACCAACACGCCGGAGCCGACGCGCCCGGCCTTCTACGAGCCGCCCGCCACCATCCCCTCGACGCCCGGGACGCTCATCCGCAGCGAGCCCGCCCCGCTCCTGCTCGACCCGCTGGGGCTGTCCTCGAGCGTGGTCACCGCCACGCGGGTCATGTACTCCTCGACCGACGGCCAGGGCCGCCCGATCGCGGTGACCGGCACCGTCTTCGTGCCCAAGACCACCTACCGCGGCTCCTCCTCCGCCCGCCCGCTGATCTCCTACGCCCCCGGGACGCAGGGCATGGGCGACTCCTGCGCCCCGTCGCGGCAGATGGAGAGCCTCGTCGACTACGAGGGCATCGAGATCACCCCCGCGGTCGCCCGCGGGTACGCCGTCTCGATCACCGACTACCAGGGGCTCGGCACCGCCGGCACCCACACCTACATGGTCCGTGAGGCCCAGGGCCGCGCCGTGCTCGACATGGCGCGCGCCACCAAGAACCTCAAGGGCAGCGGCATCACGGCCAGCAACCCGATCGGCCTCATGGGCTACTCGCAGGGTGGCGGCGCGGCCGGTGCGGCCGCGGAGCTGGCCGGCAGCTACGCACCCGAGCTGAACATCAAGGGCTCGGCCATCGGTGCGCCCCCGGCCGACCTGGGCAAGGTCGGCAAGAACATCGACGGCTCGCTCTACTTCGCCTTCGCGACCTTCGCCCTCCTCGGGGTGGCCCAGTCCGAGGGGATCGACCCCAACCCGCACCTCAACGCCGCGGGCAAGGAGTTGGCCTCGCAGGTCGAGAACGACTGCGTCTTCGACCTCTTCAACTACGCCTTCAAGGACTCGGGCACGTACACGACGAGTGGCAAGAAGCTCTCTGCCTTGCTCGACGATCAGCCCTTCCGGGCTGCCGTGGAGCGTCAGCGCATCGGTCGCCTCAAGCCCAACGCGCCGGTGCAGATCAACCACGCCATCCTGGACGACACGATCCCCTACGCGGTGGGCAAGCAACTCGGTAGCGACTGGTGCGACAAGGGCACCCGCGTGACCTTCAACGCCGGCCTGACCCCGACCCACGTCGGCGGGATGGTGCCGCACGTGGCGAAGTCCATGCTCTTCTTCGAGGACCGCTTCGCCGGGCGCAACCAGGTCAACTCCTGCTGGCGTCTGTGATCCACCGGACGTGATGGCGAAGGGGGTGGCACCGGCCGGTGCCACCCCCTTCGCCATCCCCTGCGGAGGTCAGGAGAAGGCGGCACCGGTGATCGCGTCGGTCAGCCCGTCGGCGACCCGACCGCCGTCGAGCGTGAGCACCAGGGTGCCCCCGCCCTTGTTGCGGTAGGTGACCGTCGACGCGGTGCTCGAGACTCGAGCCCAGCGCGGGCCGCCGGTGCCCCAGTCGTCGTACAGGGTGCGCATGACCTCGTCGGTCGAGTAGTCCCAGGCGCTCGGGTCGTCCTTGCCCCAGGCCCGGATCATGGCGTCGGCGTAGTCGGTGACCGACCGGGGCAGCCCGACGGCGTCGGTGGGTGTCTCGGTGGGCGTGCTCGTGGGTGCCGGGCTGAGGTCGGCGCCCACGACCGCGTGCTCTCTGCCGGATGAGGCCGCGGCCTCGTCGACGAGGACCGCGAGCGAGCGACCGGAGGAGTTGCTGTAGCGCACCCGGGTCCGCGCCCCCTCGACGGTGCTGCTGCGCCGCTGCCACGACGTGCCGCCCAGGGCCGAGACGCCGAAGAGGTCGGACACCGTCGCACTGGTGGCGTAGCGACCGGCCTTGTCCCGGTCGCCGGCGCCCCAGGCCCGGACGAAGCCGTCGGCGTAGGCTCTCGTGCCGCGGGGGAGCGACCGGTCGTCGTCGGTGGCGGGGGCCGCGGTCGTGTCGGGCGCACCGCGGGTGGACGTGGGTGCCGGCTGGCCGGGTGAGGGCGAGGCGGGGGGAGTGTCGCTCTGCGTCGAGCCTCCCGACGGGGTGATCGTCGTCGTGCTCGGCGCATTGCTCGTCGAGCTCGAAAAGGTGACGGTGACCGTGTCGGGGCCGGTGTCGGTGGGCTCGGACCCACCCGGTGAGCAGGCTGTGGCAGCCACGCAGACGGCGACGACGAGGGACCCCCTGGTGAGCTTCACCCTCCGATGGTAGGTCTGCCCGGTGCCCGCAGCGCAGGCACGAGTACTCATCCCAGGTCGAGCAGCGCGGTGTGCAGGGTGTCGAGCCCGACGCTGCCCACGTCGAGCGCGCGGCGGTGGAAGTCACGCAGGTCGAAGTCGGCGCCCTGGCGGCGCTCGGTCTCGGCGCGCAGCTGCAGCCACAGCCGCTCACCGATCTTGTAGCTCGGCGCCTGGCCCGGCCAGCCGAGGTAGCGGTCCAGCTCGAAGCGCAGGAAGCCCTCGTCCATGTTGGCGTGCGCGGAGAGGAAGTCCCAGGCCTTGTCGTAGGTCCAGACGCCGCCGCCGACCTCGGCCGGCGCCTCGAAGCCGCAGTGCACGCCGATGTCGAGGACGACGCGGGCCGCGCGCAGCGACTGCCCGTCGAGCAGACCCATCCGGTTGCCGGGGTCGTCCATGTGCCCGAGCTCGGCCATGAGCCACTCGGCGTAGAGGGCCCACCCCTCGCCGTGACCGGAGGTCCACGAGGCCAGTCGACGCCAGCGGTTGAGCAGCTCCTTGCGGTGCACCGTCTGGCCGACCTGGAGGTGGTGGCCGGGCACACCCTCGTGGTAGACGGTCGTCAGCTCGCGCCAGGTGCCGAAGTCCGTGACCCCTCTGGGCACCGACCACCACATGCGGCCGGGGCGGGAGAAGTCGTCGCTCGGCCCCGTGTAGTAGATGCCCCCGGTCTCGGTCGGCGCGATGCGGCACTCGATGGTGCGCACCGGCTCGGGGATGTCCAGGTGCGGCGCGAGCAGGTCGATGGCCTCGTCCGCGGTGCGCTGCATCCACTCCTGCAGGGCCGCGGTGCCGTGGAGCTGGTAGCGCGGGTCGGCGTCGAGGGCGGCGACGGCCTCCTTGACGCTCGCGCCGGGGCGGACCTGCTGGGCGACATCATCCATCTGGGCGGTGATCCGGGCGAGCTCCTCCTGGCCCCAGGCGTAGGTCTCCTCGAGGTCGATGGTCGCGCCGAGGAAAGACCTCGAGTGGAGCTGGTAGGTCTCGCGACCGCAGGCGTCGGACCGGGGAGCCTTGTCGCGCAAGGGCTGCAGTCGCGTGGCGAGGTCGCGGTAGGCCTGCGCGGCGCTCTCGGCGGCGCGGCGCAGGTCGGTGGCGACGGACTCGGGCAGCGGCGCCCCGCCGTCGAGCCGAGCCCCGTCGGCGAGGCCGGCGAAGTACCCGTCGGGTGCCGTGAGGTCGGTGCACTGCTCGATGCACCGCTCGTACTGCCGAAGGGGGGCGATGTCCCCCTTCGTCGCGGCGGCGGTGAGGGAGGCGGTCCACTGCTCGAGGGCGGCGGGCACGCGGGTGAGTCGGGTCGCGATCGTCGACCAGTCGTCGGGCGTCGCGGTCGCCATGATGTCGAAGACATCGCGGACGGCCTGCATCGGCGACGCGATGACGTTGATCTCCTGCAGGTCCAGGCCGGCGGCGTGCACCTCCTCGGCCAGTCCGAGGCGCTCGCGCATCGCCTCGAGGGTCACCCGGTCGACGTCGTCGACGGGGGCGGCCTCGTCGAGCGCGGCGAGGGTGCGCCGCCGCAGCCGTGATGCGGCGGCGAGACCGTCGGGGGAGAGGTCGTCGATCTCACTCTCGTGGCCGGGCAGCCCGAGGTAGGTCGCGGTGAGCGGGGAGAGCTCCACCTCGGCGTCGAGGTGCGCCTCGGCGATGCGGTCGATCGTCGTCTGCGGGCGGGGCTGCTCGGTGGTCACCGAGGCGACGTTACCTCGCTGTCCGGGCGAGCGCGCTCAGACGAGGGTGCCGTCGACGAAGCACCACCGCCACGCCTCGCCGGGCTCGAGCGACCGCATGACCGGGTGACCGCTCTGCTCGAAGTGCGCGGTGGCGTGCCCGTGCGAGGAGTCGCAGCAGCCGACGTGCCCGCAGCTGAGGCAGACCCGCAGGTGCAGCCAGGTCAGACCGTCGGCGAGGCACTCCTCGCAGCCCTCGGCGTCGCGCGGCGCGATGCACTCGGGCAGACGGGCCTGGTGCTCGCACTCGCCGGTGATCCGCTCGGGCGCGCGCAGCGGAGCGTCGCGCACCGCGTCGGCCCGGTCACCGATCGACACGAGTGTCGACTCCTCGACGTCGAGCGCCGCGAGGACCTCGCCGAGGACCTCGTGGTCGACGAGGCCGGCATCCCGGATGCGCAGCAGCTCGGTGCGCTCGGCCTCGAGCATCGGCAGCCGCAGGCGACGGTAGGCATCGCTCGGCGACTCCGCGTCGCCCCGGCCGAGCCGCTCCCAGACCCGGTTGACCCGCATCCGGGCCTGCTGCTGCAGCCGCTCGACGGCGCCGTCGTCGTGGTCGGGCAGCTCGTCGAGACGTCGCAGCCCGGCCCCGACCGCGGCCTGGATGACGGTGGCCTCCTGCAGGGCGTCCTCCCGCGGGTCGGGTCCGCGCACCCCGAGGGCACGCGAGAGCGTCGGCAGCGTCGTGCCCTGGAGCAGGAGCGTCCCGATCGTCACGACCATGGCGATGAGCACGAGCGTGGGGCGGTGCGGTGTCTCCGGCGGCAGCAGCAGTGCAGCGGCCAGCGTCACGACCCCGCGCATCCCCGCCCAGCTGACGACGACCCCTTCGCTGCGCGGGGAGAGGACCTCGCGCTCCCGCGTCGAGACGAGCGAGCGCAGGGCCCGGAAGGGGAAGACCCACAGCGGGCGCAGCACGAGCACGGTGACGAGCACCGCGAGCCCGACGAGCAGGGTCCGCCCCAGCCCGAGGTGGGACCCGCGGACGTCGTCGACGAGGCTGGCCAGCTGCAGGCCGATGACGAGGAAGACCGCGTTTTCGAGGATGAACTGGATGCTCGCCCAGTTGGACCGCTCCGACAGGCGTGACCGTGCGTCCTGCAGGACGGGGGAGCGGTGGCCGAGCAGGAGACCGGTGGTGACCACGGCGATGACGCCGGAGGAGTGCATCAGCTCGGCGGGCAGGTAGGCGACGAAGGGGGCGGCAAAGCTCACCGTCGTGTCCGCGACCGGCTCGTGGATCCGACGTCGCACGAGCGCGATGAGCTTGTAGGCGACGAAGCCGATGATCGCGCCGCCGAGCGCAGCCCGCAGGAAATCGAGCGTCACCGACCCGACCGAGATGTCGATGACCGCGTGGCTGCCGTGGCCCGCAGCCAGACCGGCCGCGGCGAGCGCGGTGCGCAGCGAGACGAGGGCCGTGGCGTCGTTGAGCAGCGACTCGCCCTCGAGGAGGGTGACGACCCTGCGGGGGAGCCCGATGCTGCGGGCGACCGCGGTTGCGGCCACGGCGTCCGGCGGGGCGACGATCGCGCCCAGCGCGAAGGCGAGCGCGAAGTCGATCGGCAGCAGCGCGCTCGCGACGACGGCGACGCCGAGCGCCGTGAAGAGCACGAGCCCCACCGAGAGACCGGCGATGGCCACCCGCTGCGCCTTGAGGTCGATCAGCGAGGTGGAGATCGCCGTCGCGTAGAGCAGCGGCGGGAGCAGCCCGACGAGCACGACCTCCGGCGAGAGGGTGACGTCGGGGACGACGGGCACGAAGGACGCTGCCGCGCCGGCGGCGAGGAGCAGGAGTGGGGCGAGCGCGCCCAGCCTCGACGCGATGCCGTGGACGACCAGCGAGGCGACGGCCACGGCGAGGAGGGTGAGGGCGAGGTCCACGCGGTCATTGTCGCCCCCCTTCGTCCGTCTCGGCATCCGTCGCCGGGGTGGCGGGCCGCCCGGCCGGTGCCACGATCGGTGGATGACGCGCTACCTGCACGGGCACGCCGAGTCCGTCGTCGCCGCGCACGCGGCGCGGACCGTCGAGACCTCAGCGGCCTACCTCGCCCCCCACCTGCGACCCGGCATGCGGGTGCTCGACATCGGGTGCGGTCCGGGCTCGATCACGCTCGACCTCGCGCAGCGGGTCGCCCCCGGCGAGGTCGTCGGCGTCGACGCCTCGGAGGCGGTCGTGGGGCTGGCGCGGCAGGCGGCGGTCGACGCGGGTGACGTCGGGACCCGCTTCGAGGTGGCGGACGCCATGGCGCTGCCCTTCGCTGACGACTCCTTCGACGTCGTCCACGCCCACCAGGTCCTGCAGCACGTCGGCGACCCGGTGGGCCTGCTCCGGGAGATGGCACGGGTGACCCGCCCAGGTGGCCTCGTCGCGGCGCGGGACGCGGACTACGAGGCGATGACCTGGGCGCCGGCGCACCCCGGGCTGAGCCGGTGGCTCGACCTGTACCGGGCGGCTGCGCGCGGCACGGGGACGCAGCCGGACGCCGGGCGCCACCTGCTCGGGTGGTGCCGGGCCGCGGGGCTGACGGACGTCACCGCCGGCGCCTCGGTCTGGTGCTATGCCGACGACGAGGCCCGTCGGTGGTGGGGCGGGCAGTGGCAGCGGCGGGCTCGCGAGTCGCGCTTCCACGACGAGGTGCTCGGGCAGGGCCTCGGAGGCGAGACGGACGTCGACGAGGTCGTCGAGGGGTGGCGGGCGTGGACCGACGCGCCCGACGGGTGGTTCGTCGTGGTGCACGGCGAGGTCCTCGCCCGCATTTGATAGGACTGCGGGCATGACGATCACCGCAGCCGCAGACGGATCCGCACTCGGCAACCCGGGGCCCGCCGGCTGGGGCTGGTACATCGACGAGGAGCGCTGGGCCCGCGGCGGGTGGCCGCACGGGACCAACAACATGGGCGAGCTGACCGCCGTGCTCGACCTGCTCCAGCAGACCGCGCACCTCGACGACGACCTGCACGTCATCTGCGACAGCAAGTACGTCATCAACTCGATCACCGCGTGGATGCCGGGGTGGAAGGCCAAGGGCTGGCGCAAGAAGGACGGCAAGCCGGTCCTCAACGTCGAGATCATGCAGGCTCTGGACGCGGCGATGCAGGGGCGCCGGGTGACCTTCGAGTGGGTCAAGGGGCACGCGGGTCACGAGCTCAACGAGCACGCCGACCGGCTGGCCACCAGCGCCGCCGTGGCCTGGTCGAAGGGCGCCGCCCCCGACCCCGGCCCCGGCATCCCCGGCGCGGGGTCGGGTCGTGCGACGCAGGATGCGTCGGCCGGGCCCGCCAGCGCCCCCGCCGAGACGGAGGACGAGCCGCTGTCGCTCTTCTGAGCGTGTGCTCGCTCAGCGGGCGGGGAGGTAGAAGGGCGCGTCACGGCGCTGCAGTCGTGCGGCCACCGAGTGCTGCGAGTTGGCCTTGACGGTCGACAGGCGCGCGGTGACGAGCGACCCGTCGGCTGAGATCTCCTCGATGACGAGGTCCTCGGCGACGGTAGGAGCGTCGAAGACCTCGCGCAGGGGCTCGACCGCGGCCGACGCGGCGTCGTCGTCGGCGAAGTGGTAGCTGACGACGACGCGCGGCTCGCCGTCCTGCGCACCCCAGCCGACGCCCACCCCGTCGAAGGGGTGGTCGGCGAGGGGTTCGGCCTCGGAGCCCTGGAGGCCCGCTGACCTGAAGTCGCCCGCCTCGAGGCGGGCCGAGACGACGTCCTCCTCGTCGAGGGCGGTCGCGATGGGGCCGAGGGCGGGGTGGTCGGCCATCGACGAGTCCGGGCCCTCGCGCCAGCTCTGCACGGTCTCGGTGCTCGGGGAGATGGCGAGATTGCCGTCCTCGACCGACGTCCGCATCGGCCAGCCCACGGGGCTGACTGGTGTCACCTTCTCCAGGTCCTGCTTCCGGTCGGGACCCTCGCCGATGGTCCGCACGCCGGGCTCCACCTCGGGCAGGTCCGCGAGGGTGTCGTCGTCGAAGGCCCCGGTCAGGACGGTGACGTCGTGCGGAGCGCGGACCTCGACGTAGGAGTCGACGTCGAGGGTCGTCCACCCGGCGAGCTCCTCGAACTCCGTGTGCTTGCTGCCCAGCGAATTCCGGCCGACCTGGGGCGGTGCGGCGTGGACCGTGCCGTAGTCCCGGTCGTCACCCGTCCCGGAGAACGGCCGTCCGTCAAGGCTGGCCTCCCACGCGAAGATGGCCTTGGGGTCGAACGTGGCGGGTCGGTCGACGCCGTTGATCTCGGTCGCCCGGACGAGGTCTGCGGTGGCCACCGAGATGTCGTCCCCGGTGACGAGCGGCACCTCGGCCAGGGCGCCGGTCACCGAGTAGTCGTCACCGCTGGTGAGTCCGTCACTCCCGCTTCCGGGCAGCAAGCTGCACGCGCTCAGCGCCAGCGCCAGGGCCGCAGCCCCGGCCATCGTCGTCGTCCTCATCGTCCGTCCCCCTGCCGGTCGTCCTGTCGGTGGGGCCACAGTACGAGGATCTGTCCCAGCAGTGGGCCGAAGGGGGTCAGCCCCGCCCGGCCGTCGCGGCGAGCTCGGCGGCGCGGTGCTCGGCGAGCGCGCCGGAGTCGAGGGCGGCCCGCGCGGCGTCGGGGTCCCCGAGGAAGGCGCGCAGCAGGGTCGGCACGTCGAGCGCCGAGCCCGACGGTGTCACGGTGATGGAGTCGCCCGGCCGGATCTGGCCGGGCTGGTTGACCTGGAGGTAGACCCCGCTGCGCCCGTGCGCGGCGAACCGCTTGACCCAGCCGCGCTCGCCCAGGCGCTCGGCGAAGGTCGCGCACGGCACCCGGGGTCCGCGCACCTCGAGCACGGCGGTCCCGACGTGCCAGACGTCGCCGACCTCGCTCGCGTCGACGTCGAGCCCGGTCGTCGTGAGGTTTTCCCCGAACATGCCGTCGGGCAGCTCTCGGCCCAGGGTCGTGGCCCAGGCGTCGAGCTCCTCGCGGGCGAAGGCGTAGACCGCCTGGTCGCTCCCGCCGTGGTGCCGCCCGTCCCCGATGTGGTCGCCGGTGACCCCGGAGACCCCGGCGCCGTCCTCGACGCGCTTCGGCCCGGGGTCGGCGACGCTGATGACGTCGACGGGGCCCTTGGCGATACCGGTGGGCCTCCCCTTCGGCACTCGCTGCAGCACGGGGCGGCCGATGTTGACACTCAGGACGCGGGGCTCACGCACCCGCTGAGCCTACGTCGCCCCCTTCGCTCCGCACGCGCGGGTTGGAATACACCCCGCGTGTCCGAACACGCGAGGTGTATTCCAACCGCTGTCCACATCCGGGACGGAAGGGCTGACCTCATCCACAGCCCGGCTGGGTGAGTCGTCCGGCGGCGATGTCCGATCCAGCCTGTACGCCATGTTGAGAGCATCGACGCTGGCGAAGGTGACTCGAGTCGAGGCAGCCGCCCTCGACTCCGGGGGAGTGTTGAGCCGGCGCCAGACGACGGAGTTCGGCCTGCACCGCGACGTCGTGGCGAGGCTCGTTCGCGATCGTAGGTGGGCCCGGTGCGGCACCCGGTCGGTGGTGACTCACTGCGGGCCGATCGATCCGAGCGGCCTGCGTTGGCGAGCGGTCCACGAGGTGGGCGGTGGTGCCCTCGTCGACGGGGTGAGCGCCTTGCAGGCCGCAGGATTGCGGGGGCTGGACGACGAAATCGTGCACGTCTCGGTGCACAAGCTGAAAAGGGCTCCGGACGTCGAAGGCGTGGAGGTGCACAAGGTCGCGCGCAGACTGTGCGACGACGACATGCCGACCGGCTTGCCACGGACCCGACCTGCACTGGCCGCCCTCCGCGCGGCGCAGTGGGCCGTCACCGATCGCCAGGCGGCACTGTTCCTGGTGATGCCGGTCCAGCAGCGCATCGTCACCGGCGAGCACCTGAAGGAGGCCCGTCAGTGGTACGTGGGTCGGCGGCGTCGTGCCCTCGTCGCCCGGCTCATCGACGACATCGTCGACGGCGCCCAGGCGCTCGGGGAGCTCGACCTCGCGGCCCTGTGCCGGGCCCGGGGTGTGCCGTCACCGGAGCGACAGGTCGTGGTCGACGGGCGTGGCGGCCGCTACTACCTCGATGTCCGCTGGAAGATCGGCCTCGTCGTCGAGGTCGACGGGCGGCACCATCTAGAGGGTGCCTCACCCGTCGAGGACATGTTGCGCCAGAACGACATCGCGATGCGCAGCGACATGATCCTGCGCGTCCCCCTGCTCGGGCTGCGTCTCGATCCCGACGCCTTCCTCGACCAGATCGTCGAGGCACACCGCCTGCTCAGCCTGCGAGCGGCTGGGTGACCATCGGGGCTGACGAATGAAATACACCCCGCGTGTCTGAACACGCGGGGTGTATTTCAACCGCTGGAGGGCTGTGGGTCAGCGGGGGAGGCCGGAGGCGGCCCACCCGCCGAGGGAGGGGTGCACCGGGCGCCGGACGAGGCGCTCGGGGGAGGACCAGCGCGAAGGGGGACCCGCCGGGGCCTCCTCCTCGCCACCGCCGAGCCCGGAGAGGATCGCGACGAGGGCCGCGACCTGCTCGGGGGAGGCGTCGCCGAGGACCTCGATGCGTGGGCCGGCGGGCACCACGGCCTCGGGCGCCGCGGTCTCGGGCTGAGCCTGCGAAGCCATCACAGCGGAATGTTCCCGTGCTTCTTCGGCGGCAGGCTCTCGCGCTTGGTGCGCAGGGCCCGCAGCGCCTTGGAGACGTTCATCCGCGTGTTGCTCGGCGTGATGACCGTGTCGATGTAGCCGCGCTCGGCCGCGACGTACGGGTTGGCCAGGGCGTCCTCGTAGGCGGTGATGAACTCCTGGCGCGCCGCCTCGAGGTCGCGACCCTCCGCCTCGGCCGCGGCGAGCTGCTTGCGGTAGAGGATGTTGACCGCGCCCTGGGCGCCCATGACCGCGATCTGGGCGGTCGGCCACGCGAGGTTGATGTCGGCGCCCAGGTGCTTGGACCCCATGACGTCGTACGCGCCGCCGTAGGCCTTGCGGGTGATGACGGTGACGAGCGGGACCGTCGCCTCGGCGTAGGCGTAGATGAGCTTGGCGCCGCGGCGGATGATGCCGTTCCACTCCTGGTCTGTGCCGGGCAGGAAGCCCGGGACGTCGACGAGGGTGAGGACCGGGACGTTGAAGGCGTCGCAGGTGCGGACGAAGCGTGCCGCCTTCTCCGAGGCGTCGATGTCGAGCGTCCCGGCGAACTGCATCGGGTTGTTGGCGACGACGCCGATCGACTGGCCCTCGACGCGGGCGAAGCCGCAGATGATGTTGGGCGCGAAGAGCGGGTGCACCTCGAGGAACTCGCCGTCGTCGACGATGGTCTCGATGACCTGCTTCATGTCGTACGGCATGTTGGCCGAGTCGGGGATGATCGTGTCGAGCACCTTGTCGGTGTCGTTGACCGTCAGGTCGAGCTCGCCGCCGAAGACCGGCGCCGTCTCGAGGTTGTTGCTCGGCAGGTAGGACAGGAGCGCCTTGACGTAGTCGATGGCGTCCTCCTCGTCGGTGCCCATGTAGTGCGCGACACCGGACTTGGTGTTGTGCGAGCGGGCACCACCGAGGTCCTCGAACTCCACGTCCTCACCGGTGACCGTCTTGATGACGTCGGGGCCGGTGATGAACATGTGCGAGGTCTGGTCGACCATGACGGTGAAGTCGGTGACGGCGGGGGAGTAGACGGCACCGCCGGCGCAGGGGCCCATGATCAGGGAGATCTGCGGGATGACACCCGAGGCGTGCACGTTGCGCTTGAAGATCTCGCCGTAGAGCCCCAGGGAGACGACGCCCTCCTGGATGCGCGCGCCACCGGAGTCGTTGAGCCCGATGACCGGGCAGCCGATCTTCATGGCGAAGTCCATGACCTTGGTGATCTTCTCGCCGAAGACCTCGCCGAGCGACCCGCCGAAGACGGTGAAGTCCTGGGCGAAGACGGCCACCTGCCGGCCGTCGACCGTGCCGTACCCGGTGACGACGCCGTCGCCGTAGGGCCGGTTGGCCTCCTGGCCGAAGGCGGTCGACCGGTGCCGGGCGTACTTGTCCATCTCGACGAAGCTGTCCTCGTCGAGGAGGAGGGCGATGCGCTCGCGGGCGGTCTTCTTGCCGCGCGCGTGCTGCTTCTCGATGGCCCGGTCGGATCCGGCATTCGCGACCTCGGCCACCCGACGCTTCAGGTCGGCGAGCTTGCCGGCCGTGGTGTGGATGTCGATGCCGTCGGGGACGTCGGTGCCACCGATCGCCTGAGCGTCAGTGGTCTCGGTGCTCTGGGACATGCTGCGCAGCCTAGCCTTGCTGGCATGCTGCCCCCGATCGACGTCCAACGACTGGCCACGGCGTTACCGACATCACAGGGCTGGGGCGAGGTGCACCACCTGTCGGTCGTCGGGTCGACCAATGTCGAGGCCGCCGAGCGGGCGCTCGTGTGGTCGCCGGTCGTCGCCGAGCTGCAGACCGCCGGGCGCGGTCGCCTCGGCCGGGAGTGGCACGAGGTCCCGAGCGCCGGGCTGGCCATGTCGGTGCTCGTGCCGCTCACCCCTTCGCCGGGCTGGCTGCCCCTCGTCGCCGGCCTCGCGGTCCGCTCCGCGCTGGCGGAGGTGGGCGTCGCCGCCGACCTGAAGTGGCCCAACGACGTCCTCGTCCCGGGGGACGACGACCGCAAGGTCTGCGGGATCCTCTGCCAGCTCCAGCCTGCGGGCACCGGGGTGGTCGTCGGCATCGGGATCAACGTCCACCACGAGCGGGCCGACCTGCCGGTCGGCACGGCCACCTCCCTTCGTCTCGTCGGCGCCGACGTCGACCGGACCGACCTGGCCGCCTCCGTGCTCGGCCACCTCCGCCGGCACCACGGTGAGCTGTCCGACGACGCGGGGGCGAAGGGGGTCCGCCGCGCCTATCGCGAGGCCTGCGTGACGCTCGGTCTCGAGGTCGACCTGCACCGTCCGGACGGGACCCTCGAGCGGGTGACGGCGACGGGTGTCGACGACGACGGGCGACTCGTCGTCGACGGGCCTGCGGGCTCGGCTACCGTGGCCGCAGGTGACGTGCAGCACGTCCGTGCTGCTGGCGTCCCGCCGACCTGACCCCCTTGCCGCCCCGGAGGTGCCGTTGTCGTACGACGCCGCACACGGGCGACCCTCCAAGCCGGTGGGGCAGCCCTCCGACGAGGTGGGCCTCGAGGCCTTCGAGCGGGCGCTGCTCGGCCGTCCTGCGTCGATGGGCCGTCGCGAGGTCTCCCGCGGGGCCGGTGTGTCCATCCGCTCGGCCCGCAAGTTCTGGCACGCCATGGGCTTCCCCGTCGTCCAGGAGGGCGACGCGATGTTCACCGAGGCCGACCTCGCGGCCCTGAGCCGTGTGGCCCAGATGGTGCGGGACGACATCGCCCCCGAGGACTTCGCCCTGTCGATGACCCGGGCGATCGCGCGCACGATGGACCGACTCGCCGCGTGGCAGCTGCAGCTGGTCAACGAGGAGATCGCCCGGCAGCGGCAGGACGACCCGCAGTCCGAGGCCGTGCCCGAGGGCGACCCGGAGGCCGCTGCGGCCTGGATGACCTCGCTCGTCGACGAGCTCGAGCCCCTCGTCCTCTACGTGTGGCGTCGGCAGCTGACCGCCTCCATCCAGCGTTCGCTCACCGTCGAGGACGACAGCACGCGCGCCTCGATCATCGGCTTCGCCGACCTCGTCAACTTCACGTCGGTCGTGCGGCGCCTCACCGAGAGCGACCTGGCGCGCATGGTGCAGCGCTTCGAGGACCTGTGCACCGACGTCGTGACGGCCCACGGCGGTCGGGTCGTCAAGACGGTGGGCGACGAGGTGCTCTTCCAGACCTTCGACGTCGCCCCGGCCGCGGCCATCGCGCTCGACCTCGTCGAGGCGATGAGCGAGGACGACCTGCTGCCCTCCGCCCGCGTGGGCATGGCCCACGGGCCGGTCGTGCGCCGACTGGGCGATGTCTTCGGCACGACGGTCAACCGGGCGAGCCGGCTGACGGCGGTGGCGCCACCCGGCGGGGTCTTCGTCGACGACGCGCTCGCGCGGCTGCTCGAGCCGCTCAGCGGATTTTCGACGCTCCCGACGCGGCGCCGCTCCCTGCGCGGCATCGGTGAGGTCGTCCCGAGCCGCCTCGTGCGAGTCACCGGTGTGCGTCGCTCGAGCGACGTCACCGCGCACGTCTGACGATCTCTTCCTATGATCCGACCATGACGCGAGTGCTGCTGGCCGAGGACGATGCTGCGATCTCCGACCCGCTGGCCCGGGCCCTCGTCCGTGAGGGATACGAGGTCACGGTCCACGAGGACGGGCGCGAAGCCCTCGACTCCGCGCTCGGTACGCCGCCTGACCTGCTGGTCCTCGACCTCGGCCTGCCCACCCTCGACGGTCTCGAGGTCTGCCGCCGGCTGCGGGCCACGGGGTCGGACGTGCCGGTGCTCGTCCTGACGGCTCGCGCCGACGAGGTCGACACGGTCGTCGGGCTCGACGCCGGCGCCGACGACTACGTCACCAAGCCCTTCCGCCTCGCCGAGCTCATGGCGCGCGTGCGCGCGCTGCTGCGTCGGCGCAGCGACGACGGCGCGGAGCCGGGCGGACCCGTCCGGATCGACCTCGACAGCCGTCGGGTGTGGTTCCACGGGGACGAGCTGTCGCTCACCGCCAAGGAGTTCGCCGTGCTGAGCGTCCTCGTCCGCGAGAGCGGCCGGGTCGTCACCCGTGAGCAGCTCATGGGCGAGGTCTGGGAGACCGAGTGGTACGGCTCGACCAAGGCCCTCGACATGCACATCTCCGTCCTGCGTCGCAAGCTCGGTGACGACGTCGCCGACCCCCGGCACATCGCCACGGTGCGTGGTGTCGGGTTCCGCTTCGACTCGTGACCTACTCGGCGCAGGTCCGTCGACTGCTGACGATCGCGACGCTCGGCGCCGCCATCGTCACGGCCCTCGTGCTCGGGGCCGTCGCGATCGCCGCGACCGGCTCGCAGGGGGTGCGCGTCCTCGGCCTCGACCTCCTCGCCTGGATCATCATCGCCCCGGCCGTCGGCGTGGGTCTCGCCGGCGGGGCGACGCTCGCGGTGCTGCGGGTGGTCGACCGTCGCCGGGAGCAGGGCATGGCCTTCATCGGGGACCAGATCGCCGCCATCCGCGAAGGGGGTGGCGCGCTCCCTCGATCGGTCGTCGACCTCAGCGACGTCGACGCCGCGACGGGCGACCTGGCCCGCCTCGCCGGTGAGCTGGCCCAGCAGCGCGCGATGGACCGTGACTTCGCTGCCGACGCGTCGCACCAGCTGCGCACACCGCTCACGGCGCTGCTCATGCGTCTGGAGGAGATCGGCCAGACCGACGACCTCGACGTCGTCCGGGACGAGGCGGCCGTGGCGGTCACCCAGGTCGAGCGCCTCACCGGGGTCGTCGACACGATGCGCCACCGCTCGAAGGGGGAAAAGACCCAGCTGCCCGAGATCTCCCTCGACTCCGTGCTCGCCGGGCTCCAGCGCGAGTACCAGCCGGCCTTCACCGCCGCCCGCCGGAGCATGCGCGTCGTCGGGCCGCCCGGGCTTGCGGTGCGCGCCGCCCCCGTCGACCTGGCGCAGATCCTGCAGATCCTCATCGAAAACTCCCTGGACCACGGAGCCGGTCGGGTCGAGATCGAAACCCGTAGCTCGGGCAGCTCGGTCGTCGTCGAGGTGCGCGACGAGGGCGAGGGCGTGCCGTCGGCCATCGCCCCGCACATCTTCGAGCGCTCGGTCACGTCGCACGGCTCGGGGCTCGGCCTGGGGCTGGCCCGTCAGCTCGCGGAGCGCAATGGTGGGCGGCTCGAGCTCGTGCAGGCGCAGCCAGCCGTCTTCGCCGTCTTCCTCTCGGGGCCCGGCAGCCGCTGAGCCGGGGGAGCGGCCCGTCGGTCAGGCGGTGGGCGCGGGCCCGTCCTCGTGGTGCAGGGGAGAGGTGTCCTCGTCCATCGGCTCGTTGGCGAAGACGAAGCGGCGGTAGGTCCAGAAGCGGAAGAGCGTGCCCAGCCCGATGCCGATGACCGTGGCAATGTTGTCCGCGAGCCGCGACTCGAAGCCCAGCACGTAGTGCGACAGCACGAGGCACAGGGTCGAGATGAGCAGCGCGAGCCCGTTGACGACGAAAAACAGGGTGACCTCGTGGTGCACGGGTCGCGAGCGGCGGTGGGCGAAGGTCCAGCTGCGGTTGCCGAACCACGCAAAGAGGGTCGCGGCGACACCGCTCAGGATGCGCGCCGTCGTCACCTTGCCCTCGAGGACCGTGTGGGTCAGCAGGTTCATGCCGCCGAGGTCGATGACGAAGGAGATGGCGCCGATGAGCCCGAACTTCGCGATCTCGTGCCAGATGGTGTCGACGAAGCGCGTCACGCCACCCCAACGGGTCGTCGACGCGCCGCGGGCAGGCGCGTCCTGGGTGGTGTCGGCAGAGTCGGGCATCCCGAGCAGCGTAATCGTGGCGGCCGCCAATTCGCGCAACGTATCCTTCGGCACGTGTCGACTCCCCTTCGTTCCCCCGGCGGCTTCCCGGTCGTCGGCATCATCGGTGGCGGCCAGCTGGCCCGCATGTGCGCCGGTCCCGCAGCCGAGCTCGGCGTCACGCTCGCCGTCCTCGCCGAGGCGCCCGACGCGTCGGCGGCGCTCGTCACCCCCTTCGCCCCGGTCGGCGACCACACCGACGTCGAGACGGTCCGGGACTTCGCCCGCCACTGCGACGTCATCACCTTCGACCACGAGCACGTGCCGGCGCCGGTCATCGAGGCGCTCGTCGCCGACGGTGTCGCCGTCCACCCCACCCCTGAGGCGCTGCTGCACGCGCAGGACAAGCTCGTCATGCGGCGGGCGCTCACCGAGGCCGGGGTGCCCTGCCCTCGCTGGACGCAGGCCGCCACCGAGGAGGAGGTCACCACCTTCGCCGAGGCCGTCGGCTGGCCCGTCGTCGTCAAGACCCCCCGGGGTGGGTACGACGGGAAGGGGGTCATGCTCGCCGACACCGTCGACGACGTCCGCGACTGGCTGTCCGCCGCTGCCGAGCGGGGCGAGACCCTCCTGCTGGAGGAGCGGGTCCCCTTCGTCCGCGAGCTGTCGGTGCTGCTCGCCCGCAGCCCCTCCGGGCAGGCCGCCGCCTGGCCCGTCGTCGAGACGGTCCAGACCGACGGCATCTGCACCGAGGTCATCGCCCCGGCGCCCGACCTCGAGCCGGAGGCGGCGCGCGCCGCGACCCTCGTCGGTCTCGACATCGCCGCGGCGCTCGAGGTCACCGGGGTCATGGCCGTCGAGCTCTTCGAGCTGGCCGACGGCTCCGTCGTCGTCAACGAGCTGGCGATGCGTCCGCACAACTCCGGCCACTGGAGCATGGACGGTGCCGTGACCGGGCAGTTCGAGCAGCACCTGCGGGCCGTGCTCGACCTGCCGCTCGGCTCACCGCGGGCCCGTGAGCCGTGGACCGTCATGGCCAACGTGCTCGGGGGTGAGCCGACCGACCTCTACCCGACCTACCGGCACCTCATGGCCCGCGACCCCGAGCTCAAGGTGCACCTGTACGGCAAGGGCGTGCGGCCGGGTCGCAAGATCGGCCACGTCAACGTCAGCGGCAGCGACCTGGCCGACCTGCGCGAGCGGGCCCGGCACGCGGCCGACTACATCCAGGGAGTGATCGACGAATGAGCACCACCGACACCGGCCCCCGCGTCGGACTCGTCATGGGCAGCGACAGCGACTGGCCGACGATGGAGGCAGCCGCGGCCGTGCTGCAGGACTTCGACATCCCCTTCGAGGCCGACGTGGTCTCGGCGCACCGGATGCCCACCGAGATGATCGAGTACGGCCGCGGCGCGGCCGACCGCGGCCTGCAGGTCATCATCGCCGGCGCCGGGGGAGCGGCTCACCTGCCCGGGATGCTCGCCTCCGTGACGACGCTGCCGGTCGTCGGGGTGCCCGTTCCCCTGAAGCACCTCGACGGCATGGACTCGCTGCTGTCGATCGTGCAGATGCCGGCCGGCATCCCGGTCGCGACCATGGCCGTCGGCGGAGCCCGCAATGCCGGCCTCATGGCCGTGCGGATCCTCGCGGCGGGCGAAGGGGAGGAGGCCGCCCGCCTGCGGGAGGCGCTCGGCCGCTTCGCGGCCGACCTCGGTGCCCAGGCGCACGCGAAGGGGGAGCGCTTGCGCCGGCAGGTGGCCGGCGCCTGACGCTCCCCCTCCGGGTGGCTCAGCGGAGGTGGCTCAGCGCGAGGCGCCCTCGTTGCGCAGCTGGCGCCACTCGATCTTGGGGCAGGTGTCCATGACGACCAGCAGGCCTGCCTCGCGCGCCCGGTCGGCGGCCGCAGGGTCCTCGACCCCGAGCTGCATCCACACGGCGTCGATCTGCAGCCGGTCCTTGTTGGCGATGACCTCGTCGACGAGCGCGCCGACCTCGCTGGAGTTGACGAAGAGGTCGACGACCTTGACGTCGCCGTCGGGGATGTCGGAGATCGTCGCGTAGCCCTGGTCGCCGTCGACGACCTCGGCCTCGTGGTGCACCGGGATGATCGCCTTGTGCATCTCGTGCTTGAGCCACCGCGCGACCCGGTGGGCATCGCGGTCGGTGTTGTTGCTCAGGCCGACGACGACCCAGGTGCCCGGGTCGGCGATCAGGCGCCGCATCGTCTCCGTGTCGTTCTTGTGCGTAAGGCTCATGTGACCCATCCAACGCCCCCTGTCGTCGGGAATCAACGGTCCGCGCCCACCTGTTCAACGGATGTCTGCTTGGCTTGGTCATAATGCGCCGAAGCCAGCCCGCCCCCGATCACTCGAGGACCACGTGACCAGCAAGATCACCGTCGTCGGCACGGGCTATGTCGGCCTGTCCATGGCCGTCCTGCTCGCGCAGCACCACCAGGTCGTCAGCTTCGACATCGACGCAGACCGCGTCGCGATGCTGCAGCAGGGTCGCAGCCCGATCCACGACGAGGAGATCATCGACTTCCTGTCCCACCGGGAGCTCGACCTGACCTTCACCCTCGACAAGGACCGGGCCTACGCCGACGCCGAGTTCGTCGTCATCGCCACGCCCACCGACTACGACCCGCAGACCAACTACTTCGACACCTCCTCCGTCGAAGGGGTCATCGCCGACGTCATCGCGACCAACCCGGACGCGGTCATGGTCGTCAAGTCCACGATCCCGGTCGGTTTCACCGCCGGCGCCCGCGAGCGCTT
>NZ_JBFRDY010000009.1:0-127367 GCF_052114035.1 Janibacter sp. RAF52
GCTGGAGTACGTCGCCCAAGAGCTCAACGCCAGACCACGAAAGACGCTCGACTGGGCAACCCCAGCCGAGCGTCTTCGTGATCTACTCCAGGAGGCCTAACCACCAGGGCCAAATCCACACGGTGTTGCGAGCACCCCATGAATCCGCCGGGCCCACGCCCCCCTTCGGCCGTGTCTTTTGGTCGGGTGGAGGTGATCGGAGGATCGGGACGGACCCGGGGAAGACCCTCCGACGGGGAGGAACTCGTGCGTCACACTCGAACTCTGGCCGGGACGGCCGCTCTCACCCTCGCCCTGGCCCTCGCGGCCTGCGGCGACTCCGGATCGGACAGCTCGTCCGGCGACAAGTTGGCCGAGCTGCAGGAGAAGGGGACGATCACCGTCGCCTTCGCCGGCGAGGAGCCCTACTCCTTCGAGGAGGACGGGGAGCTCACCGGCGCGACGATCGCCCTGCACAAGAAGGTCTTCAAGGAGATGGGCATCGACGAGGTCAAGGGCGTCAAGACCGAGTGGGGTGCCCTCATCCCCGGCCTGAAGGCCGGCCGCTACGACGCGATCTCGGCGGGCATGTCGATCCTGCCCGACCGGTGCAAGGAGGCAGACTTCGGCGACCCGGAGATCGTCTACACGACGGCGCTCATGGTGCCCGAGGGCAACCCCAAGAACCTCAAGACGCTCGACGACGTCAAGAAGTCCGGCGCAAAGCTCACCACCATGAGCGGTGCCATCGAGTCGGACTACGCCAAGGCGCTCGACATCAAGGCCACCCAGGTCAAGAGTCCGCAGGACGGCATGGAGGCGGTCACCCGGGGCCGCAGTGACGTCTTCGCCCTGACCGGCATCTCGCTGCGGACCATGGACGAGAAGAACCCCGACGCGAAGGTCGAGGTGACTGAACCCTTCGTCGCCGTCGTCGACGGCAAGGAGCAGGTCGGCGCCGGCGCCACGGTCTTCAAGAAGGGCGACGACACCCTCCGTGAGGCCTACAACAAGGAGCTGGCCAAGATCACCGGCGACGAGAAGGCCTACACGGACGTCATTGGCGAGTTCGGCTTCACGGACGCTGAGCGGCCCAAGGGCGACCTGACGACCGAGCAGCTCTGCAAGGGCGAGCTGCCGGACGCGGAGTGACCGACCGGATCGAGGACCTCCAGGACGCCCTGCCCAGGATCATCGAGGGCGTGCTGGTCACGCTCCAGCTGACCCTCGGCGGGGCCCTGGTGGCCTTCCTCGTGTCCGTCGTCCTCGGGCTGGTGAGCATCAGCCCGGTCGCTCCGCTGCGCTGGCTGGCCGCCGTCGTCGTCGAGTTCTTCCGCGGCACCTCGCTCGTCGTCCAGCTCTTCTGGCTGTACTACGTCATGCCGCTCTTCGGCGTGAGCATGGACGCCGTGCTCACCGGCGTCATCGCGCTCGGCCTCAACTACGGCGCCTACGGGGCGGAGATCGTGCGGGGCTCGATCAATGCCGTCGACCGCGGCCAGTGGGAGGGCGCCACCGCGCTCAACATGTCGCCCCTGACCCGCATGCGACGGATCATCTGGCCGCAGGCCTGGGTGCTCATGCTCTCGGGCTACAACAACCTGCTCGTCATGCTCATCAAGGGCACCGCCGTGGCGCTCTTCATCGGGCTGCAGGACCTCACCTACGAGATCGACGAGCTGCGCGCGTCGACCGGCGACACGATCCTCGCCTTCGGCGTCGGGCTCGTCATCTACTACCTCATCGCGCTCGTCTTCTCCCAGGCCCTGCGCCAGCTCGAGAAGCGAGCCCGTCGCCGCCTGGGCCTCCCGGTCCGCGGCGCACACGCCGGTGCGGGGGTGGCCCTGTGATGACATCTCCCACGATGGTCCCCGCCATCACCTTCGAGGAGTTCTGGAGCTGGGAGGCGGCCGCCGAGATGCTCCCGGAGCTGCTCTCGGCCTTCGTCCGAGCCACCCTGCTCATCACCGTGGTCGGCACCGCCGTCGCCGTCGTCGTCGGGCTGCTGCTCGCCGTCGCCACCCAGTCCCTCCCGCGGGCACTCGCGGCCGGACTGCGCTGGGTCATGGACGTCGTGCGCATGACCCCGCTCATCATCCAGCTGATGTTCGTCAGCTACCTCGTCCCGGTCAGCTGGGACCTGCTGTGGGTCGGCACAGCCGTCATCGGGCTGCACTACGCGACCTACATGGCCGAGTCGTACATCGCCGGCATCGCCTCCGTCGACAGGGGCCAGTGGGAGGCTGCGCGTGCGCTCAGCCTGCCGCTCGGTCGCACCTGGCGCGCGATCGTCCTGCCGCAAGCCCTGCGCGCGACCCTGCCCGCGCTCGGCAACTGGACGATCTCGATGTTCAAGGACACGCCCTATCTCTTCGCGATCTCCGTGCTCGAGATGGTCACCGTCGCCCAGCAGGCCGGCGACTCCACGTTCCGGTACAACGAGGCCTTCACCATCGCGGGCCTGATCTTCCTCGTCGCGAGCCTCGTCACCGCCTTCGCCGTCCGCAGATTGGAAAAAGCTCTTGTCTACTGACCAGACCGGGGGGATGCCCCCTTCGCCGGGCCAGCCCGTCATCCGCTTCGAGGACGTCGAGAAGTCCTTCGGTGACCACACCGTCCTGTCCGGGCTGAACTTCGACGTCGCCCAGGGCGAGCGGGTCACGCTCATCGGCCCGAGCGGGTCGGGCAAGACGACGATCCTCCGCCTCGTCATGACGCTCGAGGAGCTGACCGGTGGCTACATCTGGATCGACGGTCAGCCGCTGACCCACGACCGGCGCGACGGCCGACGGATCCGCCTGCGCGAGAAGGAGGTCGCCGCCACCCGCCGCAAGATCGGCATGGTCTTCCAGCACTTCAACCTCTTCCCCAACATGTCGGTCATCGACAACGTCACCGAGGCGCCCGTGCACGTCCTCGGGCGGAGCAAGGAGGAGGCGCGCGAGCGCGGTCTCGCCCTGCTCGACCAGGTGGGGCTCAAGGACCGTGCGGAGGAGCACCCCAGCCGCCTGTCGGGTGGGCAGAAGCAGCGGGTGGCGATTGCCAGGGCGCTCGCGATGGACCCCAAGATCCTGCTGCTCGACGAGGTGACGTCAGCGCTCGACCCCGAGCTCGTCGGCGATGTGCTGCAGGTCCTGCGCGACGTCGCCGACTCGACGGACATCTCGATGCTCATCGTCACGCACGAGATGACGTTCGCCCGCGACGTCTCGCACAAGGTGATGATGTTCGACGGCGGTCAGGTGCTCGAGCAGGGGCCACCGGACGAGGTCCTCGGCAACCCGACCCACGAGCGGACGAAGCGCTTCCTGACGTCGATCCTCTGACTCCGTCCACCCTGCGTTGCCGTCGGGCGATGCAGCCTCAGGCGAGGTCGTCGGCGTCGAGGATGCGGTAGGCGTAGCCCTGTTCGGCGAGGAAGCGCTGGCGGTGGGCGGCGAACTCCGCGTCGACCGTGTCGCGGGTGACGACGGTGTAGAAGTGCGCGGTGCGGCCGTCCCCCTTCGGGCGGAGGACCCGGCCGAGCCGCTGCGCCTCCTCCTGCCGGGAGCCGAAGGTGCCGCTCACCTGGATCGCGACGCTCGCCTCCGGCAGGTCGACCGAAAAATTGGCCACCTTGGAGACGACGAGGAGGCTGGAGCGCCCTTCGCGGAAGTCGGCGAAGAGCTCCTGCCGCTGCTTGACGGGCGTCTCGCCGGTGATGAGGTCGGCATCGAGCTGCTCCGACAGCTCGTGGAGCTGGTCGAGGTACTGCCCGATGATCAGGGTCGGCTCGCCGCGGTGCCGCTCGACGAGCTCGCGGACGACGCCGAGCTTGACCGGCGAGCACGAGGCGAGCCGGTACCGGTCGTCGGCCTCGGCGGTGGCGTAGGCCATCCGCTCGGCGTCGGTGAGCGTCACCCGGACCTCGACGCAGTCGGCGGGGGCAATGTAGCCCTGGGCCTCGATGTCCTTCCACGGCGCGTCGTAGCGCTTGGGCCCGATGAGGGAGAAGACGTCGGCCTCGCGGCCGTCCTCGCGCACGAGGGTGGCGGTGAGCCCGAGTCGCCGGCGCGCCTGCAGGTCGGCGGTCATCCGGAAGATCGGGGCGGGCAGCAGGTGCACCTCGTCGTAGACGACGAGCCCCCAGTCGCGGGCGTCGAGCAGGTCGAGGTGCGGGTATGCGCCCTTGCGCTTGAGCGTGAGCACCTGGTACGTCGCGATGGTGACGGGGCGGATCTCCTTGCGGGCACCCGAGTACTCGCCGATCTCGTCCTCGGTGAGCGTGGTGCGCTCGAGCAGCTCCTGCTTCCACTGGCGGGCGCTCACCGTGTTGGTCACGAGGATGAGGGTCGTCGCCTTGGCCGCGGCCATCGCCCCGGCGCCGACGAGCGTCTTGCCGGCGCCGCAGGGCAGGACGACGACGCCGGAGCCGCCGTCCCAGAAGCCGTCGACCGCCTGCTGCTGGTAGGGCCGCAGGGTCCACCCGTCCTCGGTCAGGGAGATGGGGTGCGCCTCGCCGTCGACATAGCCGGCACGGTCGTCGGCCGGCCAGCCCACCTTGAGCAGCTCCTGCTTGAGGGTGCCCCGCTCGGAGGGGTGGACGACGACCTCGTCGGGGGAGAGCTGCTCGCCGAGCAGCGGCCGGATCTTCTTGTGCCGCATGACCTCGGTGAGCACAGCCCGGTCGGTCGTGCGCAGCACGAGCTGGTCGCCGTCCTTGTCGAGCACGAGCCGCCCGTAGCGGTCCATCGTCTCGGCGACGTCGACGAGCAGTGCCTGCGGCACGGGGTAGCGCGAGTGCGTGATGAGGGCGTCGACGACCTGCTCGGCGTCGTGGCCGGCGGCGCGGGCATTCCACAGGCCGAGCGGGGTGACCCGGTAGGTGTGGATGTGCTCGGGGGCGCGCTCCAGCTCGGCGAAGGGGGCGATGGCCCGGCGTGCCTCCGCCGACCGCTCGTGGTCGACCTCGAGCAGCAGGGTCTTGTCGCTCTGGACGATGAGCGCCCCGTCGAGTGCCACGGTCAGCTCTCCATGACGGCGTAGACGAAGAAGCCGCCGATCACCAGGAGGGTGAGCAGGACGAGGGCGGCGAAGACGACCCACCCGATGCGGGTCATCCGGGCGGCCCCCTCCGGGTCGCTCGCGTGCTGGGTCACGCCGAGGATGCCGAAGACGAGGCTCGGGATGCCGATGTAGCAGCAGTACCCGCTGAGGAGCGCCAGCCCGCTGAAGACGATGAGCACGATCGCCGACGAGTTGGGCGGCTGGGGCGGCGGGTAGGGGTTCGGCGGAGGCGGCAGGGGTGCGTGACCCGGGACGTGATCCGGGTACGGGTCCGTGCTCACGGTGCCTCCTCCCTCGCCTGCACGGGCAGGCCACGGGCCCACGGTACGTGATGGGAGGATGACCTCATGAGTCGTGCACTGCCGCAGACCCAGCCGATGGCCGGTCTGCCCGACAAGGTCACCGTCTACGAGGTCGGCCCCCGGGACGGGCTGCAGAACGAGGCAGCGACCGTCCCCACGGCGACGAAGGCGGAGTTCATCCGCCGGATCATCGCGGCCGGCCTGCAGACCGTCGAGACCACGTCCTTCGTCTCGCCGCGCTGGGTTCCCCAGCTCGCCGACGCGACCGACCTGCTCGCCGACCTCGGCGAGGCGGGGCGGGGCCCGCTTCGTCCTGTGCTCGTGCCCAACGAGCGCGGCCTCGACCGGGCCCTCGAGGCGGGCGTCGGGGCGGTCGCGATCTTCGGCAGCGCGACGGAGACCTTCGCCCACAAGAACCTCGGGCGCTCGCGCGCGGAGTCGGTCGAGATGTTCAGCCCCGTCGTCAGGCGCGCGCAGGACGCCGGCCTGTGGGTGCGGGCCTACGTGTCGATGTGCTTCGGCGACCCGTGGGAGGGGCCGGTGCCCGTCGACCGGGTGGCGGATGCCTGTGCCGAGCTCATGGACCTCGGCTGCGACCAGCTCTCCATCGGCGACACGATCGGCACCGGCACGGCGGGTCACGTCGAGGCGCTGCTCGAGGCCCTCGGCCAGCGCGGCATCGGCGTGGACCGGATCGGCGTGCACTTCCACGACACCTACGGCCAGGCGCTGACCAACACGCTCACCGCGCTGCGCGCCGGCGTCACCGTCGTCGACGCCTCGACCGGTGGCCTCGGCGGCTGCCCCTACGCGAAGTCGGCCACCGGCAACCTCGCCACCGAGGACCTCGTGTGGCTGCTCGACGGCGCCGGCGTCGAGACGGGCATCGACCTCGACGCCCTCGTCGCGACGAGCGTGTGGATGGCCGAGCAGCTCGGCCGCCCGTCGCCCTCGCGGGTGGTCAAGGCCCTGTCCGGCGGGTGACCGGCCGCCGCCCCTGGCGAAGGGGGTGCCTCACCCGTCGATGACGACGCCCGTGATCCGGTGGAGGGAGAAGACCTGGTGCACGGCGTCGACCTCGCCACCGACGCGGCCTCCATCGATGCTCGTCGGGTGGAAGAGCAGGCGGCGGGTGGCGCCGACGGCATCGGTGACCCCGAGCCAGACGGGCAGGCGGTCGGCGGCGGCCTCGCGGAGCAGGGCCGCGCTGCTCGCCGGGTCGAGGGCGGGGATCACCGGCCCGTCGTCGTGCGGGAGGGCGCGCTGCCGGTCGGCGCGGGCCTCGCCCTCGCGCAGGCGACGGACGACCTCGTCGGAGGGCTCGGGCGCGACCTCGGTGACCGGGCGGGCTCGGCGCGGGGTGATGCGTGGAGCACCCGGTCGGCTCGAGACGATGCCTCCGGGGCCTTCGAGCGCGGGTGCGGACCCCACTTCGCGCAGCGCCTCGAGCAGGACCGTCGGCCCGACCGGGCTGACGAGCACGGTCGGGGCGAGCTGCCGCAGCTGCAGGTGGGAGAGCTCACGGTGGGTGAGCAGGGCCTCGAGGTGCGTGGGGTCGTCGCTGCGCAGGTAGCTGCCCGCGGCGCCGACGAGCAGCTGGCCGTGGCGTCGGGCGACGTCGCGCACGAGGTAGTCGAGGGGCTGCGGCACCGGCCCGGCGCTGTAGTGGCTGAGCGTGTCGAGCAGGTCGTCGGCGGTCCAGCCCGCGTCGAGCGCGGCCCGCAGCGAGGTCTCGGTGAAGCGGTGCACGCTCGCCCCACCCCGTGACTCGAGGGTCGCGCTGCGCCGCAGCAGGGCGGCGAGCTGGGGGACGGGTGTGCCGGGGACGATCGCGGTGAGGTCGGCCTGGAGCAGCAGCCGGTCGACGGGCTCCGGGACGAGCTCGGCCAGGTGCTGACCGGCCCGCGCGGCGTCGGTGGTGAGCAGCCGCCCGAAGGAGCCCAGGGCACCGCGCCCGGTCACCCCGAGCTGCTCGCCCTCGCGCAGCAGGGCGGCGACGGCCTCGTCGGCCCCGTGCGGCATGCGGCGTGGCCGACGGTGACGCAGGCGGCGCATCACCTCCTCGAGGTCGGGGGCGCTGCCCTCGGGCAGCGCGGCGAGGATGTCGAGCACCTCGTGGCGCAGCGCCCGGACGGGCGGCCAGACCATGCCCTCGGACAGGGCGTTGACCCGCCCGCCGTCCTCGGGGGCCGGGACGACGCTGGCCCGGAGCGAGTCGAGCCACGGCCCGGCCAGGGCCGCCCACCGGTCAGCGGTCGAGCGTGCCCGCCACTCGTCGACGACGCTCGTCAGCCGCCAGGTGGGCTCGAGGGCGTGGTCGTCGGCGAGCAGCTGGGCCCCGAGCGCCAGCTCGAGGAGGAAGGTCGTCGCCTGCTCGTCGAGGTCGACCCGACCGGCGAGCGATCGCAGGTCGCGCACGGCCATCCCGCCGCTGCGCAGCACCCGCGGGCTCGTCTCGTCGAGGTGCTCGAGCAGCTCGTCGACGAGCGCGACGAGCTCGGTCGCGGCGGCGGTCGCGGCCCGGTCGACGTCGTCGGGGGAGAGGGTGCGCGCGGTCGACGTCGTCTCGTCGAGGGGTGCGTCGACGAGACGGCCGCCGCGCACGACGAGGGCCACTTCGCGGGGCACGAGCACGTGCTCGGCGTCGGGCGCCGCGACGAGACCGGTGTCGACGAGCTCGGCCACGGCCCGGCCGGCGCGGCTCGCGGGGTCGGTGGGCACCGTCGCGGTCGGGCCGTGCAGGGCGACCCGCTCGAGGACCCGCCGCGCCTCGGGGGAGAGATCGGCCACCGCTCCCGCGAGGTCGTCGGGGAGGGCGTGGCCGAGGCTGCGGGCCGTCGGGCCCAGGCCTGCGGGGTGCGGGCCGAGCACGTCGACGACCGTGCGGGAGAGGGCGAGCCCGTCGGTGGACCGCCACAGCAGGGCGGCGGTGGTGAGGTGCTCGACGAAGGGGGCGGCGCCCCCTTCGTCCGTGCCGAGGAGGGGGGCGATGACCGCCGGGTCGGTGCTGCCCGTCACCGCGCAGGCCTGCAGGGCGGTGAGGTGCGGCAGGTCGAGGTGGTCGACGGCGCGGGCGGTGCTGGCCCGGGTGCTCGCCCGGGCCGCGAGGGCGGTCAGGTCGGCCGGCTGCGGCCGGGCCAGGTCCGGGCGCAGGTCGAGCAGGGCCACGAGCTCGACGTCGGAGCGGTGGCGGATGTCCTCGGCGAGTGATCGCACCGCCTCACGGTAGTTCAGCGGACGGGCTGCTCGTCGCCGGCGGTCACGAGGACGCCGTTGACCGCCGGGCTGATGATCCGCTCGAGCCGCAGCATGACCCACGCGGTGACGGCCAGGCCCCCGATGATGATGCCGATGAAGAGGCCCCCGAGGTCGCGGTCGAGCAGGAAGCCCGCGGCGAGCGGCCCGAGGACCCCGCCGCCCATGAAGGCGGTCGACTGGGCCGCGTTGACCCGCCCGCGCAGGTGGTCGGGCGCCATGTCGTTGGTGATCGCCGGCAGCGTCGGCTGGAGCAGGGTCTCGCCCAGCCCGAAGAGCGCCCCGAAGAGGACGACGAGCGCCGCCGCCGCGAGGGTGTCGGGCAGGAGGCCGCTCAGGCCCATCGCGCCCCAGGCACAGAGCCAGATGACGAGCATGAGCAGGCCGATGCGGGTGCGCCGGTGGCCCTCGATGCGGTGGAGCACCCAGAACTGCAGCAGGACGATCACCGCGGTGTTGCACGCGAAGAGCACGCCGATCGTCTCGGTGCCCACCTGCGAGATGGTCCGCGCGAAGGCGGGCACGCCGGCCTCGAACTGCCCGTAGCCGACGAAGCTCGTGAGGATCGCCAGGAGCAGCACCCACCGCATGCCGGGCAGCCGCAGGACCGTCGCGTAGGTGGCGGCGGACGAGCCGTCGCCCGGGTGCTCGGCGCGGGCGTGCACGTGCCGCAGCGGGCCGAGCAGCCAGATGCCCGGGATGAGCACGAGCACGGCGTCGAGGAGGAAGATCGCCTCGAAGGTCACCGGCCGGGCGACGTCGACGAAGGCGCCCGCGATGAGCCCGCCGACCCCGATGCCGAGGTTGAGCAGGGCGAAGTTGACCCCGAAGTACCGCTGCCGCAGCGGCCCGCGCACGAGCGCGGAGATGAAGGTGTTGGACGCCGACCAGCCGATGCTCTGCGAGAGCCCCATGAGCACGGCGCCGAGCACGGCCACGGGCAACGAGGTCGCGAAGGCCATCGCCACCGCACCGAGGCTCTGGGCGACCCCGGCGCTGATGAGCATCCACCGGGCGCCGAGCCGGTCGGTGAGGCTGCCCATCGGGCCCGCGGCGAGCGCCGCGACGAGGGCGAGCAGGGCCATGATCGTGCCCGCCGCGTCGAGGGAGAAGTGCCGCACCTCGTGCAGGTAGATCACGGTGAAGGGCAGAGTCATGCCCCGCCCGAGGTGCTGGAGCGCGACGGTGGAGAGGAGGAACCGCCCTTCGCGCGGCAGCGCCCGCCAGAAGCCGGCCAGACCCGGCCCGATCTCGTGGGCGGCGAGGTCCTTGGGCAGCGTGGTCACGAGGGGCAATGCTGCCCCAGACCGCCGACATCCCACCACCGGGTTTTGGCCCGCACGGGTTAGCCTTGTCGGTGGTGCACGGTCCCGTGCGCCCACACACTTTCGTATGCGAGCAAGAGGTGCACGGTGCCTACTGGCAAGGTCAAGTGGTACGACGCGGAGAAGGGTTTCGGCTTCATCTCCGGGGATGACGGCGCGGACATCTTCCTCCACGCCAACGCCCTGCCCGAGGGCACGACGACCCTCAAGGGCGGCACCCGCGTGGACTACGGCATCGTCGAGGGGCGCCGCGGCGCCCAGGCGCTGTCGGTCAAGGTCCTCGACGCGCCCCCGAGCGTCAGCTCCAACCTGCGCCAGCGCGACCGCAAGGGTGCCGAGGACATGGCCGCCATCGTCGAGGACGTCATCAAGCTCCTCGACAACGTCGGCAACGGCCTGCGTCGCGGGCGCTACCCCGACAAGGCGCAGGGCGCCAAGGTCGCGCAGGTCCTGCGCCGGGTCGCCGACGACCTGGAGGGCTGAGATGACCGAGACCACCACCCGGACCCGCAAGGCCCGGCCGAAGGCCGATGCCGTCCTCGCGGCTGCTGTCGAGCCGGCCCGCCGTGAGCTGCTCGAGGCGACGAAGGGGGAGGGCGTCGGCGAGCACGTCGGCTTCACCCTCGACGCCGAGCGGCTCGGCACCCACTGGTTCGCCGCGACCCTGCCCGGGTACGGCGGCTGGAACTGGGCCGTCACCGTCACCCGCGCCCCGCGCTCCAAGAGCGCGACCGTCTGCGAGTCGCAGCTGCTGCCCGGCGACGGCGCGATCCTCTCCCCGGAGTGGCTGCCGTGGGCCGAGCGCCTCGCGCCCGGCGACGTCGGCCCGGGGGACGTGACGCCCAAGGTCGACGACGACCCCAACCTCGAGGCCGGCTTCGAGGCCACGGGCGAGGAGGACGTCGACGCCGTCGCGCTGTGGGAGCTCGGCCTCGGCCGCCCCCGGGTGCTCTCCGCGGAGGGCCGCGACCGGGCCGCGCAGCGGTGGTACGACGGCAGCCACGGGCCGACCGCCGAGGTCGCCGTCAAGGCGCCGGCGCGGTGCGACGGCTGCGGTTACTTCCTGCCGATGGCGGGCGCGCTGCGCTCCGTCTTCGGCGTCTGCGCCAACGAGTGGAGCCCGAGCGACGGCACGGTCGTCAGCAGGGACCACGGCTGCGGCGCGCACTCGGAGGTCGACATGGACGCCCCCGAGCCGGAGAAAGTCGGGACACCGATCCTGGACGACGAGGTGCTGGAGACCCTGTGAGCACGCCTACTGCGCCCCCTGCGGAGGGCTCCGCGATCGAGCGGTACTTCAAGATCCACGAGCGTGGCTCGACGATCGGCCGGGAGGTCCGCGGTGGCTTCGCGACCTTCTTCACGATGGCCTACATCGTCGTCCTCAACCCGCTGATCATCGGGACCCAGGCCGACTCGACGGGCGGCTTCCTCGGTGGGGGCGACGAGCCCAACCTCGCGATGGTCGCGGCGTGCACCGCCCTCGTGGCGGGTGTCATGACGCTGCTCATGGGGGTCGTGGCCAACTACCCGCTGGCCCTCGCCGCGGGCTTGGGGCTCAACGCCTTCGTCGCCTTCGGCATCGCCAAGCTGCCGGAGATGACCTGGGCGGACGCGATGGGCCTCGTGGTCCTCGAGGGCCTGATCATCCTGCTGCTCGTGCTCACCGGCTTCCGCAAGGCGGTGCTGCACGCCGTGCCGGCGCCGCTCAAGACGGCCATCTCCGTCGGCATCGGCCTCTTCATCACCGTCGTCGGCCTCGTCGACGCCGGCTTCGTCCGCAAGGCCGAAGGGGGTCCCCTGGGTGAGCTGGGTGTCGGCGGCTTCCTCGCCGGCTGGCCGCTGCTCGTCTTCGTCATCGGCCTCTTCATCATCATCGCGCTGCACGTGCGCGGCGTGAAGGGCGCGATCCTCTACGGCATCCTCGGCACGACGATCCTCGCGATGGTCGTCGAGGCGGTCTTCAGCATCGGCTCGCAGACCAACGAGGCGGGTGAGCTGGTCAACCCGACCGGCTGGGGGCTCAACGTCCCGCAGGTGCCCGACTCCATCGCCGCCACGCCGCAGTTCGGCCTGCTCGGCGACTTCAACCTGCTGGGCTCCTTCGACAAGATCGGGCTCGTCTCGGCGGCGCTGCTCGTCTTCACGATCCTGCTCGCGGACTTCTTCGACACGATGGGCACGATGGTCGCCGTCGGCGCGGAGGGCGACCTGCTCGACGAGGAGGGCAACCCGCCGAACTCGCAGCGGATCCTCGTCGTCGACTCGCTCGCCGCCGCGGCCGGTGGTGCTGCTGCGGTCAGCTCCAACACGAGCTACATCGAGTCGGCCTCCGGTGTCGGCGAGGGGGCCCGCACCGGTCTGGCCTCGGTCGTCACGGGCGTGCTCTTCCTGCTCGCGACCTTCTTGTCGCCCCTCGTCGCAGTCGTGCCCTACGAGGCGGCCACCCCCGCGCTCGTGCTCGTCGGCTTCCTCATGATGCAGCAGGTCAAGGAGATCGATTGGGAGGACCTGGAGATCGCGATCCCGGCCTTCCTGACGATCGCCCTCATGCCCTTCACGTACTCGATCACCGCGGGCATCGGCGCCGGCTTCGTCAGCTACGTCTTCATCAAGGCGGTGCGTGGCCGCGCGGCGACGATCCACCCGCTCATGTGGCTCGTCGCTGGCCTCTTCGTCCTGTACTTCGGCATCGACCCCATCAAGGGGATCCTCGGCGTCGAGTGACGGGTCCCTCTCACTTCGCAGGACTTACCCCCGCTTCGCAAGAGTTCCAAACCCTTGCGAAGCGGGGGTTTTCCGGGTCACCCGAGAATCCCGGGGCACGTGGGAATAGTTAGCACAGGTAATGAGTTGTGCTAACGTGTTCTGGAGAGCGAAGGGAGATCCGTGTCCGGTGACGAGGTGGGCCACGAGGCCATCAGCAGCCTGAGCGAGGACCTGCGCCTCGCGTGCATGCGGATCAGTCGGCGGGTCCGCTTCGAGAGCACCGACGCCATTGCGCCGCACCAGTTCTCGGTCCTGTCGCGGCTCGAGGACGGGCCGCTCACCCCGCGCGCCCTGGCCGACGTCGAAAAGGTCTCGGCCCCGAGCATGACCCGCACGGTCGGCTGCCTCGCCGACGAAGGCCTCGTCGAGCGGCACGACGACCCGCAGGACGGGCGCCGGGTGCTCGTCGAGCTCACCGCCGAGGGGCGCGCCACGCTGACGCTCACCCGCCGCCGCCGCGACAAGTGGATGACCGAGCGGGTCGCCGAGCTCACCGGCGACGAGCAGGCGACCCTGCGGGCCGCCACCGACCTGCTGCAGCGGATCGCCGCCCGATGAGCCCCACCTTCGCCTCCCTCTCGATCCGCAACTACCGCATCTACGCGCTCGGCGCGATCGTCTCCAACGTCGGCACGTGGATGGGCCGCGTCGCCCAGGACTGGGTCGTGCTCACCGAGCTCACCGACCACTCCGCATCGGCGCTCGGCATCGTCACCGGCCTGCAGTTCCTGCCGATGCTGCTCCTCGCGCCGTGGACCGGCGCGGTCACCGACCGCTACCCCAAGCGGGCGCTGCTGCTGCTCACGCAGACCCTGCTCGCGCTGAGCGCGCTCATCGGTGGTGTCCTCGTCGTCACCGACAGCGCCCAGCTGTGGCACTTCTACGGCCTGGCCCTCATGACGGGCATCGCGACCGCCTTCGACAACCCGGCGCGGCAGACCTTCGTCTCCGAGATGGTGCCGCGCGAGCGCCTGGCCAACGCGGTGGCGCTCAACTCGGCCTCCTTCAACCTCGGTCGCCTCGTGGGCCCCGCCGTCGCGGGTCTCGTCATCGCCTGGGTGGGGTCGGGGCTGGCGCTGCTCGCCAACAGCCTGACCTTTGTCTCGGTGCTCGTCGCGCTGCTGCTCATGCGCGCGAGCGAGCTGACGCCGGCACCGCGCTCGACCGGTCGCGGCTCGGCCCTGGAGGGGCTGCGCTACGTGCGCGGCCGCCCCGACATCGTCCTCGTCATGGTGCTGATCTTCGTCCTCGGCACCTTCGGCATGAACTTCCAGATCACCATCGCGCTCATGGCCACCCAGGTCTTCGAGCGCGGCGCCGAGGACTACGGGCTGCTCGGCTCGATCATGGCGATCGGCTCGCTGAGCGCCGCCCTGCTCGCCGCGCGCCGCAGCGAGCCGCGGCTGAGGGTGCTGCTGCTCTCGCTCGTCGGCTTCACCTTCGCCGCGGGCTTCGCCGCCCTCGCGCCGACCTATGCCACCTTTGCCGTCGCACTCGCCGCGTGCGGCCTCACCGCCCTCACGACGATGACGACGGCCAATGCCATGGTCCAGATGCGCACCGACCCGGTGATGCGCGGCCGGGTCATGGCGCTCTACATGGCGATCTTCTTCGGCGGCACCCCCATCGGCGCGCCGCTCATCGGCTGGGTCGGTGACGTGCTCGGGCCCCGGTGGACGATCGGCATCGGGGCTGTCGCGGTCGGGATCACGCTCGTCGCGGTGTCCTTCTGGCTCGCGCGGCACGAGAATGTCGAGGTGACCTACCCCAGCCAGCGCCGCCCGCGCGTGCGCGTCTCCTCCGCGCCCACCCACGACGTCCCGCAGGCCGCCCGATGACGCCCCGGTTTCGGCGGATCATGACGTGGGCCGTCCTCGGCTCGCTCGTCCTCGTGGCCGTGCTCTCGGCCCTGCTGTGACCCGCGCGCGGGTGCCTCAGATGCGCTCGCGGACGTGGTCGATGCAGGCGAGCAGCGCGGTGACGTCGTCGGGGTCGACCGCTGGGAAGGTCGCGATGCGCAGCTGGTTGCGACCGAGCTTGCGATAGGGCTCGACGTCGACGATGCCGTGATGACGCAGGGTCGCCGCGATCGCTGCCGCGTCGACGTCGTCATCGAAGTCGACCGTCGTCACGACCTGCGAGCGGGCGGCCGGGTCGGCGACGAAGAGGCTCGTCGCATCGCCCTGCTCGGCCCACGCGTGGATCCGTGAGGAGGAGTCCGCGGTGCGGCCGGAGGCGAAGGGGAGGCCGCCGGACTCGTTGAGCCAGCGCACCTGCTCGGCCATGAGGGCCAGGGTCGCCACCGCCGGCGTGTTGAGCGTCTGGTCCTTGCGCGAGTTGTCGATCGCCGCGGTCAGCGAGAGGAAGTCGGGGATCCACCGGTCGGTGGCCGCCATCTCCTCGGCCCGCGCGATCGCGGCAGGGGAGAGGATCGCGAACCAGATGCCGCCGTCCGAGGCGAAGGACTTCTGCGGTGCGAAGTAGTAGGCGTCGGTCTGCGCGATGTCGACCGAGAGGCCGCCCGCGCCGGAGGTCGCGTCGACGAGGACCAAGGCGTCGTCGTCGACCCCCGCCGGGCGCTGCACCGGCGCCATGACGCCGGTCGAGGTCTCGTTGTGCGGCCAGGCGTAGGCGTCGACGCCGGCGACCGGCCCGGGCGCGATGAGCGACCCAGGGTCGACCGAGCGCACGTCGGGCTCGGCGAGGAAGGGGGCGCGGCGGGTCACCGCGGCGAACTTGCTCGAGAACTCGCCGAAGACGAGGTGCTGGGCCCGCTCGCGGACCAGCCCGAGCGCGGCGATGTCCCAGAAGGCGGTCGACCCGCCGTTGCCGAGGACCACCTCGTAGCCGTCGGGCAGCGCGAAGAGCTCGCCGAGCCCCTCGCGCAGCCCGCCCACGAGGGAGCGCACCGGCGCCTGACGGTGCGAGGTGCCGAGGACGGTCCGGCCGAGGGAGACGAGGTGGTCGAGCTGCTCGGGGCGGACGAGCGAGGGGCCCGAGCCGAAACGGCCGTCGCGGGGCCGCAGCTCCTCGGGGATGATGATGTCGGCGGTCACGGACGTCAACCGACCTTCGCCAGCTCGGAGGACGTGGGCTTGCTGATGGTGAGCGGCTCGCCCCAGTCCGTGGCGATGAGCTCGGCCTCGGCGCCGTTTTGCGTGAAGGACATCTTGCGGATGAGGTCGTCGTCGTCGAGCCACACGTCGTAGATGGCCGTCGCCGGTCCGTTGGGGTCCTGGTCCAGGCCCAGCTCGCGACGGACGTCGGCGGTGCGGACCGTCGCGGTGTAGTGGGTCGTCGACACGCCGTCGACCTCCTCGGTGCCCTTGTCGCCCGCGGACTCGACGCCGGCGATGAAGGCGTCGAGCTGGGTCCGCATGCTCAGCAGCTCCGTCTGGCTCAGGGCCTGCTGGATGAGGGGGTTGGTCGAGTCCTTGGTCACCGGGACCCACTTGGGTGGTTGGGCGAGGTAGTACTGGCCGTCGACGAGGCGGTAGGTCAGCTGCTGGGACCCGACGGAGACCTCCATCTCCAGGGCGTTGTCTGCCAGGTCCTGCTTCCCGGTGGCCGTGGCCGCGGGGGAGTCCTTCGGCCCGATCCGCACGTCGAGAGCCACCGTCGGGTTGGCGTCGACCGCGGCCTCGAGCTTGCTCGTGAACTCGTCCGCGTCGAAGGGCGCGCCCGTGTCGGTCGACGTGGACGAGGGGGCGGAGCTCGACGGGGACCGCTGGCTCGACGAGCTCGTGGTCCCGGCTCCCTTCGACGTCGACGACGGCGCCGTGGACGAGGCGGAGGCCGAGGGCGTCGACGAGGGGATCGGGGCGTCCTTGGAGGTGCTGCCGGCCGTCGGGCCCGGGCCCCCGTCGCCACCGCACGCCGCGAGGGCGAGGGTGGCGGTGGCGGCAAGGGCCATCGCGACGGTACGCATCAGCCGGGCAGCTGGTCGTAGCCGTGGACGTCGGTGACCGGACGCGGGCCGGGACCGGTGTACTTGCTGCTCGGGCGGATGAGGCGGCCGGTGCGCTTCTGCTCGAGCACGTGGGCCGACCAGCCGGCGGTGCGGGCGCAGACGAAGAGCGGGGTCATCATCTCGCCGGGGACGTCGGCGAAGTCGAGCAGGACCGCGGCCCAGTAGTCGACGTTGGTCTCCATCTTGCGCTCCGGGTAGCGGTCCGCGAGCTCGGCGATGGCGGCCTTCTCCAGCTCGAGGGCGACCTCGTAGCGCGGGGCGCCGAGGCGCTGGCAGGTGTCGCGCAGGACGGCCGCGCGCGGGTCGTAGGCCCGGTAGACGCGGTGCCCGAAGCCCATGAGGCGCTCCTTGCGGTCCAGTGCCTCCTTGACGTACTTCGTCGCGTCGCCGGTGCGCTCGACGCCCTCGATCATGTGCTGCGCCCGCGAGGGGGCGCCACCGTGCAGCGGGCCGGACATCGCGCCCACGGCCCCAGAGAGGCAGGCGGCGGCGTCGGCGCCGGTCGAGGCGATGACGCGCGCGGTGAAGGTCGAGGCATTCATGCCGTGCTCGGCCGCGGAGATGAAGTAGGCGTCGATCGCCTCGACGTGCTTGGGGTCGGGCTCGCCGCGCCAGCGGATCATGAAGCGCTCGACGATGTTCTTGCCCTCGTCGACCCGGGCCTGCGGCACCATCGCCGAGTGCTGCCCGTGCGCCGACTGGGCGATGAAGGACAGCGCCATGACCGAAGCGCGGGCCAGGTCGTCGCGCACCTGCGTGTCGTCGATGTCGAGGAGCGGCTTGAAGCCCCACAGAGGAGCCAGCTGTGCGAGGGCCGACTGCACGTCGACACGGATGTCGCCGCTGTGGACCGGCAGCGGGAAGGGCTCGGCCGGGGGGAGGCCCGGGTCGAAGGAGTCGTCGACGAGCAGGCCCCAGACACGGCCGAAGGAGACCTTGCCGACGAGATCGTTGATGTCGACCCCGCGGTAGCGCAGGTTGCCGCCGGCCTTGTCGGGCTCGGCGATCTCCGACTCGAAGGCGACGACGCCCTCCAGACCGTGCTTGACCTCGGTGTCCGTCATCGGGTGCCTCTTTCGTTCGTGCGTCGAGCTGCTCAGCGATCAGTGTCGCACGCACCTCGAACGTGCCGAAGACCTGCCACGGGTAGCATGCCGCACGGCGGGCCGCGAGGGAGGGACACAGGTGTCGAAGGTGCGTACGGGGTACAGCCCGGCTCTGGACGGGTTGCGAGGCGTCTTCATCCTCCTGTTCATCGCCTTCCACTTCGGGCTGACCCAGCTCGAGGGCATGTGGGTGACGATCAACCTCTTCTTCGTCCTCTCCGGGTTCCTCATCGTGCGTCTGCTGACGGCCGAGCAGTCCCGCTACGGCTCGATCGACGTGTGGGGCTTCTACAAGCGGCGGATCCGCCGCCTGCTGCCGGCACTGCTCGTGATGCTCCTCGTCGTCATGGCCTGGGGCGCGCTCGCGGCTCCCGAAGGCATCCGCCGCAAGCTCGGCGGCGACGTCCTGGCGACGCTCGGGTACGTCATGAACTGGCGACTCATCCACCAGGAGGACCAGTACTTCGGGACGGCTGGCGGCGCCTCTCCCCTTCGTCACGCGTGGACGCTGGCGATCGAGGAGCAGTTCTACATCGTCGCCCCGCTCGTCCTCATCGGCCTGTACGTGCTCTTCCGCAACCGCCGCATCTCGATGGCCGTCCTCGTGCTGGGCGCGGTCGCCTCCGCGGTGTGGACCGCGATGCTCGGCTTCCACGACCAGTCGGACTACCCGCGGCTCTACTACGGCACCGACACCCGGGCCCAGGCGCTCTTCCTCGGTGCCGCGATCGGTGTGCTGCGCGCTCCCAAGGGCAAGGGCATCGCCCCGCCGGACCTGCCGATGCCGCTCATCTGGGTCGGCGGCCTCGTCGGCCTCGTGTCGTCGGTCATCTGCTTCGCGATCATCACGCCGTACACCGGGTGGATGTTCAACCACGGTGGGATGTTCTTCTTCGGCATCGGCAGCGTCCTGCTCGTCCTCGCCTGCGCCGACCCGCGGCCCAACCCGACACGCACGCTGTTTTCCTGGGCGCCGCTGGCCTTCGTCGGGGAGCGCACCTATGGCCTCTACCTCTGGCACTGGCCGATCTACGTCATGCTGGCCCAGACCTCGCTGGGTGACAGCACCATCGCGGTCTTCGTCGTCGGGATGGCTCTCACCGTCGCCATCGCGCACGTCTCGTACACCTACCTCGAGGAGCCGGTCATCGCGCGCGGGATCCGTGGGGTCCTGCCGCGGACGCGCGAGCCCCTGCTCGCCGCCGTCCTGCCCGTGGTCCTCGTCGCGGTCCTCGGCCTCGGGCTCGTGCGGACCGCGCCGGAGCAGCAGTCGACCGCGCCGACGGCGACCGTGGCCGACCTGCCGGACATCGTCGACGGGCAGGTGGAGTACGTCCCGGACGCGCCCACCCGGATCGGCATCCTCGGCGACTCGGTGCCCTACTTCCTCGGCGAGCGCTTCCCGGCGGCGCAGTTCCCCGGGGTGCAGATCGACAACCACGCACGGGAGGGCTGCGACCTCCTCGACGAGCCGATCAGCTGGGCTCCCGGTCTGTCGAAGAAGACCGAGCCGTGGTGCGTCACGCAGAAGAAGCAGTGGACCACCGACTTCGAGGCCGCCGACGACCAGGTGCTCATGCTCTTCGCCTCGCCCCTCGTCGGGCTGCCGCACATCGTCGACGGCGAGCGGCTCTGGCTCGACGACCCGCGCTTCCGTCAGGTCATCACCGATCGCTTCGAGACCGTCTACGACCAGGCGAAGGGAGCCGGGGCCGAGCAGGTGCAGATCGTCAACGTGCCCTGCCGCCTGCCCCCCGACGACATCCCGGACGAGGTGCAGGCGGTCCTGGAGTCGGAGCCGCAGATGCTCGCGGAGTACAAGAACCCGGAGATCCTCAACGGGCTCGTCGAGTCCTGGGCCGAGACCCACCCCGACGACGTGCGGGTCGTGGACCTCGACGGTGCGCTGTGCGCCGACGGGTACCCCGAGGAGCTGCACGGCGTGCAGGTCTACAACGACTTCCTGCACTTCTCGCCGGAGGTGACCCCGATGCTGTGGAAGTGGCTGCTGGGGCAGGTCAGCAGGAACTACGCCGACCGGTGACCCTCACGCGTCCCGGAAGCCCCAGGCGGTGACGATCTCGGGCGCGAGCCAGGTCCACACGAGCTCGGAGCCCTGCCGGGAGAAGTGCACCCGGTCGGCGTAGAGCTCGGCGCCGTTGATCTGCGAGCGGTACCCCTCCCCGCACACGGCGGAGTTGAGGTCGAGGACCGCGACGGAGACGTCACCGCGCTGGTCCTGCACTCCCTTCGCCCAGCGGGACACGACCTCGTTGGTGGGCGACGGGTCGATCTTGACCGCGCCGAGCTCCTCGCCGTCACGCACGGTGGCCGGGTCGTCGTGACAGGTGGCATTGATGAGCTGCAGCTGGCGGGCGCCGGCGCGGCGGGTCTGCTCGAGCAGGGCATCGAGAGCGCGGCGCACCTCGCGTGCATGCGCCTCGGTGCCCGGCTCGACGGTGCGGCCGTCGAGGACGATCGGCTGGGTCAGGGCGGTCTCGATGGGGGACAGGACGATGTCGGCGTCCGCCCCGCGGACCTCGTCGGGCCAGCTCTCGCGCCAGGCGGCGCACGTCGCGTCCTCCTCGACCTCACCACCACCGAGGTACTTGAAGGTGATGGGTACGGGGTTGCAGGACCCGCGGCGCGTGTGGCCGCTGACGTCCAGGCCCGGGTGGTCGCCCCCGTCGAAGCCGTCGCGGATCGACTGCGCGATCGAGCTGCCGACGACCGAGACGCGCAGGTCCTGCGCCGGCTGCTGGTACTCGGCCGCGGCGGCGAGGGGGCGACCGTCCCAGTCCCCGTCGATGAGCGGGGACCACACCGTGCTCAGGGCGTAGGCCACGGCGGCGAGCGCGGCGACGACTCCGGCCGGAGCCCACTGCCGGGCGGTGCGGCCCAGGCTGCGGGGGACGAGTGCGCGGAAGCCGTCGATCATCACCGGCAGCTCGACGAGGCGGTAGGACAGCACGGCGCAGACCCAGGCCAGGGCGAGCTTGATCGCGATCGCGACGACGAGCGGGAGCCCGTCCACGGGCAACCACAGGGAGATGGGCCAGTGGAAGAGGTAGAGACCGTACGAGATCTGGCCGAGGTGCACGAGGGGCGACCAGCTGATGATCCGGTTGATGAGCAGCGGGCGGGGGTCGAGCGCTGATGCGCCCATGCACGCGGCCATGACGGCGAAGAGGAGCATGCCGCCGCTCTCGAAGATCCACCGGCCGGTCTCGTCGAGGACGAAGAAGGCCGAGATCGACAGCAGGGTGCCGGCCCAGCCGATGGCTTCGGCGGTGGATCGGCCGAGCCGGGGGGCGTCACCACGACGGTCGGGCGTGAGGAGCATCGCGACGGCGACGCCGACGAGGATCGCCTGGGCCCGCACGTCGGTGCCGTAGTAGAGGCGCGAGCCGGTCGCGCCGCCGTCGGCGAGCATCGCGGTCCACGCGGCGCTGACCCCGGCCAGGCCGAGGACGGCGGCCGTGCGCGCCCACCGGCGCCGGAGCACGAGGACGGCAGCGACGAGGAAGGGCGCGAGGAGGTAGAACTGCTCCTCCACCCCCAGGGTCCACACGTGCCGCAGCGGGCTGGGCTCGACGAGCACGTCGAAGTACTGGTCGTCGCGGCCGATGAGGCGCCAGTTCTGCCAGAAGGTCAGGCTGGCGAAGGCATCGCCCGCGGTCTGCGGCCGGTCGCCGGAGTCGACGAGCAGGGTGTGCACGAGGACCGCGACGACGAGCAGGACGAGTGCCGGCACGATCCGGCGAGCGCGCCGGAGGTAGAAGCGCACGGCGTCGATCCGGCCCCGCCGCTGCCACTCCTTGATGAGGATGCCGCCGATGAGGAAGCCGGAGAAGGTGAAGAAGTGGTTGATGCCCACCCATCCGCCGCTCAGCTGCGTGACCCCGAAGTGGTACAGCATGACGAGGATGATGAAGAGCCCGCGGTAGCCGTCGATCGCCGGTCGGTACGAGCGGCCCATCTGGTCGAGGTCCGTGCTCACCAGGTCGCGCCACCAGGTGCGCTGACGGCGGGTGCGCCGCGGGGCGGCAGGGCGCATGCGGACTCCAGAGGATGGGCGGGACTGTGGTCCCGGGCAGGCTACCCGCCGGTCCGGTGGCGCTGGGGGAGACAGCCGTACGCTGGCGCCCATGAGTGCCTCCCCCGATGGGATCATCCCCCGCACCCCGCCGCGGCCGGACCACGTGGACTACTCCGGCGAGGGCTTGACCGAAGGGGAGGTGCCGGCCGCTCCCTTCGCCCTCGTGACGTCGTGGGTGGACGCTGCGCGGGCCCGTCAGGTCGACCGTGGCGACGTGCCGGAGCCGCTGTCCTTCGCCGTCGCGACCGTCGACGAGCAGGGCCGACCCGATGTGCGCACGGTGCTCATGCGCTTCCTCGACGCCCGCGGGCCGGGCTTCGTCACGAGCCTGGAGTCGACCAAGAGCCGGCAGCTCGCCGCCTCGCCCTTCGTCGCGGCGACCCTGACGTGGCCGTCGATGTTTCGTGCGATCCGTTTCCGCGGACGCGCCGAGCGCATCGGCGCGGCGGAGATCGACGCCTACTTCGCCGAGCGCCCCCGTGGCTCCCAGCTGAGCGCGTGGGTCTCGCACCAGTCGGCGCCCATCGACGGCCGCGAGCCGCTCGAGCGCGCCTGGGCCGACGTCGAGTCTCGCTACGAGGGCCGTGACGTGCCCCGCCCCGAGCACTGGGGCGGTTGGCGCATCGTCTGCGACGAGGTCGAGGCGTGGGCCGGTCGGAGCAACCGGCTGCACGACCGCTTCCGTTGGTCGAGGGTGGGCGAAGGGGGGCTCGACGAGCCCGCCGCCTGGCGGGTTGAGCGCCTCCAGCCCTGACAGGTCGGCGTTGGCGAACGGACGGGCGAGCCCGAGCGAAGGCGGCGAATACATGAATCGCTGGTGTGGTTTCGACTGACTCCCGCGCCCGGTCGCCGGGGTGCGCTTGCTCTGCCAAGATGTGACTCGCTGCTCGTGCACCAACCGGGGGAGCGACGGCATCGCGCGGGGAGGGCTTGCTGTGTTGCGTCGTCTTGTGGTGTCGGTGTGGCTTGTTGCCGTTGTGGTCGGGCTCGCGGGTCCGGGGTACGCGATCGAAACGAACGTGCCTTTGGGTTTGGGTTCTAGCGGCCTGTCTCGTAACTCGACGACGCAAACCCATGCCGTTGCAGCGGAGCCCGTGAGGTATGTCAATGAGGATTACAAACCTGTGGCGGCGCCACCTGGCGGCTCATCCTTTTACTGGGGGACGCTTTTCTTCGCTGTACTGGTCGACGACCAGCCGCCCGCGGGCGTCGGCTGGCGCATCGAGGCGTACCTGATTGATGCCTCGGATCCTCGAACTGAATCCGAGCAACTTGCGAGCTCGCCGATGAAATTGTTCAGCGCGAACGAAACTTCAGACTTGAGCGTTTGGCTTGGGTTGATCAATTCGGAAATGTTGAGTTCATCCCACTCGCTCGAGCCGGGCCATGAGTATTACGTGTTGTACAGGATGCGTCACGTGAACTCTTCGGTGTGGATATCCACCTGGCGAAGCCAATCGCACCCGGCTGTCTTTGCGTCAAGTTCGACATTGCCGACGGTTCCGGCGGAGCAGTCGGGACCCTGTTCGTGCCCCGATGCGCAGGGCTATGCGCTCGACCCGGTGAACACCGCCACTGGAGGTTTTTTCGAATCCTTCGTCGACGTTGCCGGGGTTGGTCCGGGGGTCTCGGGTGAGGTCGCGAGGTCGTACGCGTCCCAGTCGAATTCCGACGTGGGCTTTGGCAAGGGGTGGTCGTGGCTCTACGGCTCTCGGCTCGACGTGAGCACGAGCGAGACGGCGTGGCGGTCTCCGGACGGGACGGTGGCTCGCTTCAAGAAGGTTGGCACGTCGTGGGTGACGCCACCTGGTGCGTCCGGCTCGTTGACGCAGTCGTCGACAGGGTTCGTGTTGCGGCTACCGGGTGGCAGCGAGCACCGGTTCTCAAGCTCTGGTGACCTGCAGAAGGTGACCGACGCGTCGGGGGTCGGCGTCTCGGTGACGGCCACCGGTGGAGTGGTGTCGAAGGTGACCGACGCGGTGGGCCGCTCGACGACCTTCACCACGAGCGGTGGCCGGGTCACCAAGGCCCGCACCTGGGACGGTCGCGAGATCTCTTATGGATACGCCTCGGGTCGACTGACGTCTGTAACTGACGTGCGCGGGAAGGTCACGTCGTATCGGTACGACGCCGCAGGTCGACTCGATCGAGTGACCGCACCCAGTGGACGGGTCCTTGTCGAGAACACCTACGACGCCTCGGGGCGAGTGACCCGTCAGGTCGATGGGGCCGGCAAGGTGTGGACACTGACGTGGGACAGCAGCGGTGACGTCGCCACGGTGACGGATCCGAACGGCGGCAAGTGGGTCGACACCTATGTGGGCCGTGTCCTGATGAGCAAGCAGGATCCCGCGGGGAATGTCACGTCTTTCGAGTACGACCAGGATCTCAACCAGACGGTCATCGACGCCGGCGGGCCGACGAAGGTGCGCCAGACCTTCGACGCGCGAGGCAACGTGCTCACGCGGACTGCCCCGGGGCAGACCGCGGCCGTGCAGACGTTGACGTACAACGCGAAGGACCAAGTCACCTCACGCACGGACTACCGCGGCAACAAGACCACGATGGCGTACGCAGGCAACCGCCTGTCATCCGTCACCTCTCCAAAGGGGGAGGTGACCAAGTACACGTGGACCTCGCTCGGCCTGTTGGCCTCGACGACCGCCCCCGGGGGCGGCGTGACGTCGATGTCGTACGACATATTTGGGCAGCTCGCGTCGATGACCGCTCCGGGGGGCGAGGTCACGTCCTATACCTATGACGCAGCCGGACGCGTTGCCAGTGTGGCGGACCCGCGGGCGGCTGCTGCCGCCCGCCCGGCTGACTACACGAAGCGAATTGCCTACGACGAGGCCGGGAACGTCACTTCGGTGACTGCCACGGATGGCGCGAAGTCGACTCTCTCCTACGACGTCGACGGTCGATTGATGTCTTCGCAGACGGAATCGACAACTGGTGCTGTGTTGACGAAGGAGGTACTGCAACGAGATGGGCTTGATCGCATCGTCAAGAAGACCGACGCGGCTGGAGCCTACGAGTCGTTTGTCTATGACTCTCGCGGGAACCTGACATCGGAAACGGACGCGACGGGGGCCAGGACGGCCTATTCCTACGATTCACGCAACTTGATGGCTTCGATGACGACGGCGCGCGGCAACGCTAAGGGTGCCGTCGCTGCAGATTTCCGCTGGACCTATCAATACGACTCGCGAGGACGGCTCACCAAGGAGATCGACCCCACCGGCGCGGCGACCACCTACGCCCGGGATGGGTATGGGGCTCCGACCAAGATCACCGACCCTGATGGGCGCGTGACCTCGGTCAGCTACGACGGTGACGGCAACACTCTTCGGGTTGTGGATCCGCTGGCGCGGGTCACGTCGTATAGCTACGACGTCAACGGACGTCAGGTCGGCGTGAAGGCGCCTGGCCTCGGCCAGCGCAACCTGACGTACGACGCGGACGGGAATCTGACGAAGAAGACGTCGCCGTCGGGCCTGTCCGTGACGTCGTACACGTACGACGCGAACGGTCTGCTGGCGTCTGTGACGTCGCCGCGAGGCAATGCAACCACCGCGGCGGATGATTTCGTCACGAAGTTCGATCACGACCCGGCGGGCAACGTGATCACGCAGGTCAACCCTCTCGGTCAGAGCACGCGGACGACGTTCGACGGTGAGAACCGGGTGCTGAGTCGGACATCGCCACGAGGTGGCAAGACCACGTGGACCCACGACGGGCTGGGGCGGACGTTGAGTGTCACAACGCCTGCCTCTGCGACCACTTCCTGGACGTACGACTCCGTCGGCAACCTGACGAAGTTGACAAATGGTCGAGGTAAGAGCACCACGTACACGCACTCGCCTCGCGGCGAAGTCACGGCTACGACTGACCCCCTCGGCCGCAAGGAGACCTTCACGTACGACGAGGAAGGTCACCTGATCAAGACCATCACAGCCCGCGGTCATGCCAACGGCGGTGCGTTGATGGACAAGTACACGATCCGCACCGGTTACGACGCACGTGGGCTTCAGACGTCGACGACAACAAGCAGCGCCGCTTCGTCGTCCACCTTCGCGTACTCGCCCGGGGGGGATCTCACCAAAGTCGTCGATGCGACGGGTACCACGACGTTGACCTATGACGCTGCGCACCAGCTCACGGGTATGGCCGGCCCCATGGGGGTGTTCGCGTACTCGTACTCCCCTTGGGGGGAGGTGGCATCTCGCACGTTGCCGACCCACGGCGCGGTGACCTTTGGCTTCGACACCGACGGCCGCATCGCGACCTCGAGCAGCAATTCGGAGACCACCAGGTTCGGCTACGACAGAGACGACAACCTGACGAACATCACCTACCCGGCCGCCAGTGGCGTCTCGCAGACGCGGGCATACAACTCTGTTGGTGCCGCTACTGACATCCACACCACCCAATCTGGTTCTTTGATCAGCAGATACCAGTACCTCTACGACACGAACGGAAATCCCGTAAGGGAGACGGTCTCCCGCGGGTCCACGGTCGCCTCCACGAGCTACGACCACGATCTCTCGGATCGTCTGACCAAGGAGTGCCACAACGCGACGTCGTGCACAGGGGCGACGGACGTGGACACGTACTCCTACAACGAGACCTCGGGGATCACGCGGACTCAACACGGCAATGGGGTTGACGCTCGCGTGCGCTACGACGACGCGGACCAGCCGATCAAACTGTGGGACGCGAGGGCCGGCGCCGAGCCGTCCGCCCCGACAGTGGCGTTCGATGCGGATGGATACCCCACAGGCAACGCTGATGGCGACATCGAGTTCGACCCGCTGGGTCGGATGGTCAAAAACGAACCCTGGCAGGCGACGTACACCTACAACGCCTTCGGCAACCGCGTGGGGGTGACGCGCAACGGGTCGACGACGGAGCTGGCGTGGGACAACAACAACCCACTGCCCAAACTGGCCCAGCAGGGCCCTGCAGGAGAGGAGCCAACCCGCACCTACCGGTATGACCCCACCGGGGCGCCGCTCAGTTCTTCGCACCCTTCCGGTGCCTACGGTCGCTCGTACTTCGTGTCGGATCGTCAGGGCTCGGTGAGGGAGGTGCTCAAGCCGGACGGTGCGACGGCTTATCGCCACGACTACCAAGCGTTTGGCCGGCAGGAGACTCCCAGCAAGTCCGCGACTCGGGTGGCCCCGGAGATCGGGTACACCGGCGAGTACACCGATACCTTCACCGGCACGATCCACCTACGGGCCCGGGACTACCTGGGCATCGGCGCCTTCTTCGCTCCGGACCCGATCACGCTCGGCCCGCCCAACCCTGCGAGCAACCCGTACTTGTACGTCAACGCAGGGCCTCTGACGATGGTCGACCCATCCGGGGAAATCCCGCGCTGGTTGGAAGACCTAGGAGCGGGAGTTGGTCACGGAGCGGCTGGGCTCGCCGATGTGGCCTTGGTGCCTGGCGACCTCCTAACTGGGGGTGACTTGTTCAAGGGTATTCGCGCATCGGATTTCCTCGAGCCAGGGGCCTTCACCTATAGCACCGTCCCGACCGGGACCCCGACATACGAAGCGAGTCGCACGGAGACTTACGCGGCCAACGCCACATCTTTCGGCATCAGCATTTTTGTTCCGCTCGACGCACTCAACGCTCCACAACACATCACGAACGGCCAGTATGCCAAGGTCGGCCCGTGCCTCACGGACCTCCTTCCCGGACCGCCGGTCAAGAAGGGAGCGGGACTGACTAACCCGTCGCCAGTCGCCGCAAACACGGGTTCCAAGGCACTACGGCCGGTCGGGAAGTGCTTGGAGTCCGTTGACGACGTGATGACCAACCCGCGGTTGCTCGTGGGAAAGTCGCCGGCTCAGGTCGAATCGATGATTGGCCGTACGCCTGGTTGGCAAGTAGAGACCCTCGGCAAGGGAAGTCGGCAAGGCCAGGGATGGGTACTCCGTCAGTACAACGATGCTGGCAACCCGACTGGACCCCAAATCCGTTGGCACCCCGGCGGGGGACACCACGGGCCTGATCCGTACTGGCGCGTGGTCGGGCCCAACGGCGACCTCGGCGGGATCATCCGATGACGATATCGACGCCCCGTGAACACTGGCTCGAAGCTGCCCAGGGAGTTCTGCGCAGACTGAGTTCCCCTGCGGACGACCAACTGCAGTACCTGCGAAACCTCGGTATTGAGGGATCGATCGACGAACTCGGGCTTGAGTTCGACGACGTGTGGAGGGTGCTGAGTCCACTACTTGAGATCTCCGACCGAGAACTTCAGGATCGCCTTTCGGACATCGACCGCGCGCTCTCGAGCGATAATGTGCCCTGGGATGCGGGGGCGCTTCGTCACTCGCTTGAATGGCACCGCATACGAGAGTTGGCTCGGCTCGCGTTGGAAGCGATGCGCGATGACGCGTGACGGCTTGTGCCTGGGGCGCGTGGTCGGCTTCTTCGTCGTCTGTGCGGCGCTTCTGGGCTGGTCGACATCCAGCGCGACAGCCCTGCCTCAAGCCTTCGCCACCACCTACGACATGGCTGCCCACGACTACGAGACCGGCTCACACCCTGAACCTCGGCCTGTGGAATCGACGCGACCCGAGTGGCCGACGGAGCCTCCAGTCGCGCCCTTGAGGGCGGCGGTTTCGATTCCCGTAAGTGGTGTTGCCGCAAGGACAGGTGACGGGTTGTTGTCTCCGGGCCCATTTGCTCGCCGCTCGATCCCAGGCGACGACTCGGGACTTCACGCGAGGGCAGCGCGACGAGTTGAACGAGATCATGAGTGATACGGGCTGTCATCGATGCGGGGTAAGGACCTCAGGGACCAAGTCGGGGGGCGCGATCCCAGATCCCCAACCGCCGATTTCGCAGAGTGATGGGCCCTTCGAGGTGTACCCCCACTGCTTGGCTTGCAGTCGGGAGCAAGGGCTGTTCATCGCAAGGATGAATCGGTTGGGTGGTGGCGGCTGATGCTGCAGATCGCGACAACTTTTCCGAACAGCCTTGTGTTGGTCCTAGACCCGGTGACCGGCACATTGCCATCGTCCATGGGCGGACACCCGATCGCGGCCTCGCCATCGGGTGTCGCCGTCGGGACACTCAGCGAGTTCGACGGCAACACGACGGTGGTTCCTGCAAGACCGTCCGATTCTGCAATTGACCCCAACCTGGTCCTGCGCTGGCAGGGGCAGTTGCAGACTTCAGGTCGGATCGGCACCCTCATCGTGGGTGAAGAGCCGATAAACCCCGACACAGGCGTGATCTTCCATCGGGCGTGGAAGCCATGAGGTACTTGACGCTCTCCGCCGACTACATTGATCCTTCCCTGCGCGAAGAGTCCGAAGGCCACCTTGTGATCGACCGGGCCGGGCTCCCTGTTGACTTGGTCGCTCGCATCGTCGCGTGGAACGCTGACTATCAAGTTGTTGTCCCCCTTGGCCTGAGTGAGCGGCGCTCGCTCGCTGGCCATATCGATGAGCTGGACGCGCGGGGAATGTCGCTTGCGGCTGAGATCGAGCGCGCTCTCGCGCCCTCGAGAGTGCGCTATTACAGCGAAGGGTGGCTGACGTACCTGTAACTGCTTCGCTACGGAGGGTTGTCGTTCAACTCTCGGCTGGTGGCAGTGTGGGGAATATCAGCCTTGGTGTGTCGCCGCGGAGCATCAATCGCCAAACTCACCAGTGGTGCATCGAAGCCCTCACCACCCCGGCGAGGTCCTCCTCGGTGACGACGCGGGGCGCTGTCGCCAGCAGGCGCTGCTGCTGCATCGTCCCGGACACGATGCCGTCGACGTCCCCCTCGGCGTAGCCGATCTCGGCGAGCCCCGAGGGCTGCCCGATGTCGCGCATGAGCCGACGCAGCACAGCGGAGAGCCGCTCGGGCTCGGGCACGTCGGCGTCGAGGCCCTGCGGGTCGAGCCAGGCGGCGGCGGTCAGGTGGCGCTGCGGGTCGGCTGCGAAGGTCATCGCGAAGGCGGCCGGAGCGGTCGAGGCGACCGCCATACCGTGCGGGACCATCGCCTCCCCCACGTCGTACCCGTCGGGGCGGAAGGCCGAGCCCAGGTCGTGGACCCGCCCGGCGACCGGGTAGGCGTTGGCGTGCGGCACGTGGACACCGGCGTTGCCGAAGCCCATCCCCGCGAAGGTCGCCGCGAGCGCCATGTCGGTGCGGGCCCGCTCCTCGCCCGCGACGGCACCGCGGAAGGCGCCGCCGAGCAGGCGCATCGCCTTCTCGGCATAGAGGTCAGAGATCGGGTTGGAGCCGCAGTAGGGCACCCGCTGCTCAGGCGTCTTGTGCTCGTAGCTCGTGTACGGCCGCGCGGTCCACGACTCGAGGGCGTGGCAGAGGATGTCCATCCCGGCCGAGGCGGTGACCCCGGGCGGCTGGGTGGCGGTCAGCTCGGGGTCGACGACGGCGAGCACGGGGCGCAGCCGCTCGTGGCTGATGCCGGTCTTGACCTTGGCCGCGAGCACGTCGAGGACGCAGACCGTCGTCGACTCCGCACCGGTGCCCGTCGTCGTCGGCACGGCGACAAGGGGCAGCACCGGCTGCTCGGGCGCCCGCCCGCCGCCGACCGGAGCGTTGACGTAGTCCATGAGCTCGCCGGGGTTGGTGAGCAGCAGCGAGACCGCCTTGGCCGTGTCGATGCTCGACCCGCCACCCACGGCGACGACGGCATCGAAGGGGGCCGCCCCCTTCGCCCTCTCGACGGCGGCCGCGAGGGAGGCGTCGCTCGGCTCGACGGCGGCCGAGTCGTGGACCTCGGCGCGCAGGCCGGCCGAGCGGAGGGCCTCGGCGACCCGCTCGGGGTGGCCGGTGGCGGCAAGCCGCGCGTCGGTGACGACGAGGACGTGGCGGCCGCCGAGCCCGGCGACGTCGTGGCCGATCTCGCGGACGGCGCCGGGGCCGAACTTCAGCCGCGGTGCGGCATAGGTGAAGACGGCCTCGGGCGTGGTGGGCGTGGGCAGGTCGGTCATGTCAGCTCTCCCGGTGGACCTTGTGCTGGGCGGCCTGCGCGCGGGGCTTGATGACGAGCAGGTCGACGTTGACGTGCGGGGGGCGGGTGGCCATCCACGTGATCGCGTCGGCGACGTCCTCGGCGACGAGGGGCTCTGCGACGCCGGCGTATACCTGCTCCGCGCGCTCGCGGTCACCCTTGAAGCGGGTGAGCGAGAAGCCCTCGGTGTGCACCATCCCCGGCGCGATCTCGGTGACGCGCACCGGCTGGTCGACGAGCTCCAGGCGCATCGTCTCCGTCATCGTCGCGAGCGCGTGCTTGGCCGCGGTGTAGCCGGCGCCGCCCTCGTAGGAGACCCGGCCGGCCGTCGAGCCGACGTTGACGATGACCCCCTCCGCAGCGACGAGCGAAGGGAGCAGCGCCTGCACCACGCGCAGGGTGCCGATGACGTTGACCTCGTACATGGCTCGCCAGTCCTCGATGTCGGCGGTGGCCACCGGGTCGAGGCCGAAGGCGCCGCCCGCATTGTTGACGAGCACGTCGAGGCGGTCGCCGATCTCGGCGGCCAACGCCGCGACGGAGGCCGCGTCCGTGACGTCGCAGGTGACGGCGCGCCCGTCGATCTCGGTGGCGAGGTCGGTGATGCGGTCGGTGCGGCGGGCCGCGCAGACCACCTCGTGGCCGGCCGCGGCGAGTGCACGCGCGGTGGCGGCCCCGATGCCGGAGCTGGCGCCGGTGACGAGGGCGAGCGGGCGGCTCATCGGGCCACCACGATCCAGGTGGCGGCGGCGCTCGCGAGCACCCGCTCGCCGTCGAGCAGGGCGGTGCCGCTGTGGCGCTTGCGGCCCTCGCGCCCGATCTCCCACGCGACGACGACGAGCTCGCGGCCCACGGGCACGTCGGCGTGGACGGTGGCGGTGAGGGTGCCGAGCAGCAGGGCCTCCTCGCCGAAGCCCACGGCGAAGGCGCCCGGGCAGTCCAGCGCTGCGAGCACCGGCGGCAGGCCCTCCTCGGTCAGGGTCACGGGCGCGGCGAGGACGTCGTCGCGGCCGGCGACCGGCCCGACGAAGACGCGCAGGCCCCCTTCGGCCTCGGGCCCGCAGACGTAGCAGCCGGGGAAGGGGTGGTCGCTCGCGTCGACGCCGGCCGCCGCGGTCCGGGCCGCCTCGAGGTCGACCGGTGCGGGGACCGTCAGGTCGGGGGCGGTCGTGCGGCGGGCCGTGCCGAGCAGTGTGTCGCCGTCGAGCAGGTGCACCGCGAGCTCGGCGCCGTCGGCGACCGTGCCGTCGACCTCCCACCGCAGCGGACGCCCGAGCGGCGTCGGCGCGCTCAGGCGGACCGTCGCCGACGTCAGGTCCCCCTCCGCGGGGACGAGGTCGTCGAGGCGCTCGGTGAGCAGCCCGCACACCCAGCCGCCGTTGCCGGTGCCCGGTGGGCCAGCGCGCAGGGGGGACACGGTCGTCGTCTCGGCTGTGGTGTGCACCACCCCAACCTAGCGACGAGCCGGCAGGAGAGGATGAGGGGGATGAGTACGCGCGAGACCTTCGGTTGGAGGCGCATCGCCGTACCCGCCTTCGGGCCGACCTTCCTCTCCGCCGCCGCGACCGGCGCCGTCATCCCGGTCGCTGCGCTGCGGGCCGACGAGCTCGGCGCGAGCCTCGGCACCGCCGCCTTCGTCGTCGCCCTCACCGGGGTCGGGCAGCTCGTCGGGGTCCTGCCCGCCGGGGCCCTCGTCGCCCGCATCGGCGAGCGCGCGACCCTCGTCCGCGCTGGCCTGCTCGACGTCGCGGCGCTCGCCGTCGCGGGGTGGGCGCCCTCGCTGTGGCTCATGGGCGTCGCGCTGCTCGTCAGCGGGCTCGCCTCCTCCGCCTTCTTCCTCGCCCGGCAGGGCTTCATGATCGACGTCCTGCCGCGGCAGCTCCTCGCCCGTGGCATGTCCCTGCTCGGTGGGTCGATGCGGGCCGGGCTGCTCCTCGGGCCGGTCGTCGGGTCGCTGGCCATCGCCCCCTTCGGCCTGCAGGGGGCCTACGGGCTGGCCGTGCTCCTCGCCGCCGGCTCCGTGCTGACCGTCCTCACCGCACCCGACCTCACCGGTGAGCACGAGCGGGCCCGCGCGCAGGAGCCGCACACCGGGGTCTTCCGGGTCATCCGGCGGCACGCGCGCCTGCTGCTCACCCAGGGCCTGGGCGTCACGGTGATCTCGGCGCTGCGCTCCGCCCGGCTGGCGATCCTGCCGCTGTGGGCGCTGCACATCGGCCTCGACGGCGTCGACTCCTCGCAGATCTTCGCCGTCGCCGGTCTCGCGGAGCTCGTCCTCGTCTACCCCGGTGGCTGGGTCATGGACCGGCTCGGTCGGATGTGGGTCGTCGGGGCGCTGCTGGGCGTCGTCTCGCTCTCCTTCGTCGCCCTGCCCCTCGCCGACACGAAGGGGGAGCTGCTCGCCGTCGCGCTCGCCATGGCCCTGGGCAACGGGCTGGGGTCGGGCATCGTCATGACCCTCGGCGCGGACGCCGCGCCGAGCCGCGACCGGGCCCAGTTCCTCGGCGCCTGGCGGCTCACCGGCGAGGTGGGGCACGCCGGCGGCTCGCTCGGCCTGAGCGCCGTCACCACCCTCGTCTCGCTGCCCGCCGCCGCCGTGGCGCTCGGGGCCCTCGGCCTCGCGGGGCTGGCCTGGACGAGCCTGTGGATCCCACGCGCCGACCGGGAGCGCTCCGCGGCCTGACGCGGCGGCCCGCGGCGCCGCCGGGCAGGGCATGATGGGGCTCGTGAAGGACCTCATCGACACCACCGAGATGTACCTCCGCACGATCTTCGAGCTCGAGGAGGAAAACATCCCGCCGATGCGCGCCCGCATCGCCGAGCGGCTCGGCCACTCCGGCCCGACCGTCTCGCAGACCGTGGCGCGCATGGAGCGTGATGGCCTCGTCAGCCTCGGCGAGGACCGGCGGCTCGTCCTCTCCGACGAGGGGCGGCTGCTCGCCACGCGGGTGATGCGCAAGCACCGCCTCGCCGAGCGGTTGCTCGCCGACGTCATCGGTCTCGAGTGGGAGCACGTGCACGACGAGGCCTGCCGGTGGGAGCACGTGATGAGCGAGCGCGTCGAGCGCAAGATCCTCGCGATGCTGCCCGAGCACCGAGAGTCGCCCTACGGGACCCCGATCCCCGGCCTCGACGAGCTGCTCTCGGACGAGGAGGCGAGCATCGACTACCTCGAGGGTCTGCAGAGCCTCGTCCAGGTCGCGCAGGGCAAGCCCACGGGGCAGTACCGCGTGCGCCGCATCGGCGAGCCGGCCCAGGTCGACCACGAGGCGCTGGAGCTGCTCACCGAGGCGCGGCTGCGCCCCGGTGAGGTCGTCGATGTCACCCCCGAGGGCGACCGCGTCATCGTCGCGCGGGTCGGTGCCCAGCCGGGCGACGCGGTGTCGCTGCCCAAGGACGTCGCCGAGCACGTCTTCGTCGAGCTGGTCGCTCCGTGACCTCTCGTGACCTCGGCGTGACATTGCCGTGATCTGCGGGTACGGTCTGATGGTCCGCTCCCCCTGGGCGGACCCGTCACGCGGACGCTGAGTCCTGTCACCGCACCCGACGGATCTGCACGACACCGCATGACAGGAGCGGGGGACCCACGTTTTGCGGGGCATCGAGGATGCTCCTCGGGGTGAAGTCCTGGGACGCAGCGGACCGCTAGGTCGGTCCGGTGTCGCAGGGCCGGGCCAGACCTCTGGCTCGAACCCGACAGCTGACCCCGTAGGCGGGATAGAGGTCATCACCTTGTCTCACAACGTCGGGCGCCACCGCGCCGCCGGTCGCTACAACCCCGTGTCCGAGCTCGGCCAGATCGTCAGCCAGGCGGGCACGCCCCTCGCCAAGGGCTCGGCCGTCATCGCCGCCTCCGGTGGTCTGATCGCCGCGATCGCCATCCCCGCCCAGGCCGCCGACTCGGCCGCCGAGGTCGACGCCGCCCCGGTCCAGACCGCCTCCGCCCCGGCCGCTCCCGCCGCCGCGGTCACCGCGCCCGCCACGACGACGTCGTCGAAGGCGACCGACGCCGCCTTCGGCAAGATCGAGGTCGAGCCCGTCGCCAAGCCGACCGGCCCGACCCCGGCCCAGCTGCGGGCCCGCGCCGAGCGCGAGCAGGCCCGCCAGGAGGCCGCCGCCGAGCGTCAGCGCGAGCAGGAGCAGGAGCAGGCCGCCCGCGAGGAGCAGGCCAGCGAGCGCACCGAGTCCACCTCGCCGAGCCGCTCGCAGGAGCGTCAGGCCCCGGCCCCGGCCCCGGCCAAGAGCGAGCCCGCCCCCGCCGCGGCCTCCTCCGCGAGCTCCGACGTCATCTCCATCGCCAAGCAGTACATCGGCGTCCCCTACGTCTATGGCGGGTCCACCCCCTCCGGTTTCGACTGCTCGGGCTTCACCCAGTACGTCTTCGCCAAGGCGGGCAAGTCGCTGCCGCGCGTCACGACGGCCCAGCAGGCCGCCGCGACCCCCGTGTCCAACCCGCAGCCGGGTGACCTCGTCTTCTTCGGCTCGCCCTCGTGGCACGTCGGCATCTATGTCGGCGACGGCATGATGATCGACGCACCGCGCACTGGCAAGTCGATCTCGATCCGTCCGATCTTCGACGGCGTCTCCGGGTACGGCCGCGTCTGAGTCAGGCCCACCCCATGACGAAGGGGGCGGAGGGAGATCATCTCCCTCCGCCCCCTTCGTCGTGCGGTCAGGCCTCGTCGCCGGTGGCCTGCTGCTCCGTCATGCGGCGGTAGTCCTCGCCGAGCTCGTCGTGGTGGAGCAGGTCGTCCTCGGAGGCGCCGGTGCGGTAGCTGGCGCGGCCGAGCATGTGGGCTGTCACCGGGGCGGTGAGGGCCTGGGCGCCGACGACGATGAAGAGCGTGGCGACCGAGGCCCAGGTGCGCACGTTGAGAGCCAGGCCCACGAGGATGAGCAGCAGGCCGAGGGTCTGCGGCTTGGTCGCCGCGTGCATGCGGCCGAAGATGTCGGGCAGCCGGGCCAGACCGATCGCGCCGACGAGGGCGATCGTCGAGCCGAGGAGCAGGCTGATGCCCCCGGCGAGGTCACAGATCTCCTGCCAGCTCATGCGTCGTCCTGCTTGCGGGCCATGAAGCGGGCGACGGACACCGAGCCGACGAAGCCGGTGAGGCTGAAGACCACCATGATCGGCAGCGGCCCGGGGTCGTCCGTGCGCAGGATCTGCGTGGCGATGATGCCCGTGACGATGACGATGAGGACGTCGAGGCTGAGCGCCCGGTCGAGGTTGGTCGGGCCGAGCGCGACGCGCACCAGCACGAGCGCGGCGGCGCAGATGAGCATGCCGAGGGCGATGGCCAGGATGATGCTCATGCCTCCTCCTCGGAGCAGAGGGTGATCTCCTCGCGGGTGCCGATGGCCCGCACGACGCGGGTCTCGACGGCGAGGACGTCCCGGCGCAGCTCTTCGAGCTCCTGGGGGGTCGTGACGTGGAAGCCGTGGACGTAGAGGATGCCCGCGCGGCGTCGGGCCTCGACGACGATCGAGCCCGGCACGAGGGAGACGAGGGCCGAGACGATCGTCATGTAGAACTCCGACCGGGTGCGCAGCTGGACGGCGACGATCGACCCGCCTTGCGCGGGGCGCGGGCTGAGGGTGGCGGCGGCGACCTGGACGGCGGCCTGCACGAGGTCGACGAGGAAGCGCGCGATGAGCTGGACGAGCGGCCACGGGTGGATCCGGCCGAAGTACTGGACCGACGGCAGCGGGAAGATCTGGGTGACGACGGCGCCGATGATCAGCCCGTTGACGACGTTGCCGAGGGTGACCCGGTCCCACAGGAGGACCCAGACGATGGCGAGGGCGATGATCGCGCGGGGCTGCCAGCCGCCGCGCCGGGTGGCAGCGGCCGTGCTCGTGTCGGCGTCCTTCACGGCCCCTCCTGCGGTAGGACGGCCTTGACGTAGCCGTCACGGGTGATCATCTGCTGGGCCGCGGCGTCGGTGTAGGCGAAGAGGGGCCCGGCGAAGAGCGAGAGGCCGAGGCTGAAGACGACGACGGCGCTCGCGGCGCCGAGCATCAGCGGGGGCATCGGCCGCTCGACGGGCTGAGCGGGCGGCGGTGGAGCGATGGGGGTGGAGGGGCGCTGCGCGGCGACGACGGCCCCGATGGCGTCGCTCAGCCGGCCGAAGGACGGGGTGAGGGTCGGCAAGGCGAAGGCGCGGTCGCTCTCGTCCTCGGCGCGCGGGCGCCAGAAGGCGTGGCTCCACGTCTTGGCGACCGCGTAGAGGGTGAGCAGGGAGGTGACGACCGACCCGACGACGAGTGTCCACGCGACGGCGCTGCCGTCCTCGGCTCCGGCTTGGAGCAGCCCCACCTTGCCGACGAAGCCGGAGAAGGGCGGGATGCCGGCGAGGTTCATCGCGGGGACGAAGAAGAGGATGGCCAGGACCGGGGAGGTCGCGGCGAGGCCACCGAGCCGGTCGATGACCGTCGAGCCGCCGACCCGCTCGATGAGCCCGGTGATGAGGAAGAGCGCGGTCTGCACGGTGATGTGGTGGGCGATGTAGAAGATCGCCGACGAGAGGCCGAGCTCGCTCGCCAGGCCGATGCCGAAGAGCATGTAGCCGATGTGGCTGACGAGCGTGAAGGAGAGCATCCGCTTGATGCCCGGCTGCGCCACGGCTCCGAGGATGCCGACGAGCATCGTCAGCAGTCCCGCGATCATGATCAGGTGGTGCAGCGGTGAGTCGGGGAAGAGCAGGAACTGGGTGCGCACGATGGCGTAGACGCCGACCTTGGTGAGCAGCCCGGCGAAGACCGCGGAGACGGGCACGGGCGCCGACGGGTAGCTGTCGGGCAGCCACGCGGACATCGGGAAGACGGCCGCCTTGATCCCGAAGACCGTGAGCAGCATGAGCTGCAGGGCGAGGCTCACCGTGGGGTCGATGTCGGGCAGGCGGAGGGAGAGCTGCGCCAGGTTGACCGTGCCGGCCGCCGCGTAGGTCGCCGCGATGGCCGCGAGGAAGAGGAAGGAGGAGACCATCGAGACGATGACATAGGTCGTCCCGGCCCGGATGCGCGCGCCGCTGCCACCGAGGGTGAGCAGGACGAAGGAGGCGAAGAGCAGCATCTCGAAGCTGACGAAGAGGTTGAAGAGATCACCGGCGAGGAAGGCATTGGAGACGCCGGCCGACAGCACGAGATAGGTGGGGAAGTAGATCGCGAGGGGGGAGTCATCGTCACCGTCGGCGACGCCCTGCCCGATGGCGAAGACGAGGACGACGAGGATGACGAAGCTGCTCACGAGGAGCATGAGCGCCGAGAGCCGGTCGGCGACGAGGGCGATGCCGAGGGGCTCGCTCCACGCGCCGAGCCACAGGGCGATCGGGCCCTCCTCGTGGGTGCGGTACATGAGGGTGACGGCGACGGCGAGGCTCGCGGCGAGCACGCCGAGGCTGATCGCGACCTGGGTGCGCCGGTGGCGCCGGGCGACGAGGGTGAGCGCTGCTCCGAGCAGGGGGAGCAGGACCGGCAGCGGCAGGAGGTTGGCGGAGCTCATGCGGTGGCGTCCTCCTCGTCTGCCTCGGTCGTGGACTGGGTGTCGGGGTCGTAGGTGCTCGAGACCTCGTCGCGCTCGGCGAGCCGCTTGATCAGCTCGTCCTCGGCGTCGTCGGGGACGTCGTCGCTGCCGGTGATCCGCCACTGGCGGTAGGCGAGGGAGAGGACGAAGGCGACGGAGGCCAGGGCGATGACGATCGCGGTGAGCACCATGGCCTGGGGGAGCGGGTCGCTCATCTCCTCGGCCGGTCTCGAGCCGACGAAGGGGGCGCCCTTGGCCGGTCCGGAGACGACGAGATAGAGCGTGGCGACGCCGTTGCTCGCGAGGACGATGCCGAGCAGCAGCCGGGTCAGGGCCCGCTCGAGGAGCAGGTAGACACCGGTGGCGATGAGGAAGCCGGCGACGACGACGAGGCTGAGGTTGGGCGCGATGGCGGTCATGCGGTCACCTCGTCCTCTTCGGCCTGCTTGTCGATGCCGGCGCCGAGCGAGCGGACGACGTCAAGGGCGAGCCCGATGACGATGAGGTACACGCCGATGTCGAAGGCGAGCGCGGAGACGATCTTGACGTGGCCCCAGATCGGCAGGTCGACCTCGAGGACGGCGGACTGCAGGACGGTGCCGCCGAAGGCGAGGGGGGCGAGGGCGGACACCGCGGAGATGGCCAACCCGGCGCCGAGGACGAGACCGGCACTCACCGGGGCGGCACGGTCGAGCTCGGCGCGGCCACCGGCGAGGTAGCGCACGAGCAGGGCGAGGCCGAGGACGAGGCCGCCGGCGAATCCGCCGCCGACTTGGTTGTGGCCGGCGAAGAGCAGGTAGAGGGAGAGCAGGATCATCACGTGGAAGACGAGCCGGGTGGCCGTCTCGAGGATGACCGAGCGGCGCTCGCGCACCACTGAGGCCATGACCGCGCCCTGGTTGCGGCGGCGGGTCCACGAGCGCTCGACGTCCTGGGTGCGGACGAAGACGAGGCTGGCGATGCCGGTGGCGGCGGCGACGAGCACGGAGATCTCGCCGAGGGTGTCCCAGGCGCGGATGTCGACGAGCGTCACGTTGACGACATTGCGGCCGTGACCGAAGTCGTAGGCCTCCTGCGGGAAGGCCGTGGAGATCGGCTCGTGCACTCGTGCATTGGCCGCGACCACGGTGAGCGTCGAGATCGCCAGACCGATGGAGCCGGCGAGGGCGAGCCGCCAGGAGCGACGCCACGAGCGGCGGGCGGAGCGCGGGCGGCGGCGGAAGGACTCGGGCAGCTTGCGCAGGACGAGCACGAAGAGGACGAGGCTGAAGGTCTCGACGAGTACCTGGGTCAGCGCCAGGTCGGGTGCGCCGTGGAGCAGGAAGAGCAGCGCGAGGCCGTAGCCCGTGGTCCCGACGAACATCACCGACTGCAGGCGGTTGCGGGCGCGCACGGCGAGGACGGCGCCGGCGATGACGAGGGCGGCGACGACGGCCTGGGCGACGGTGTCCCACAGGCGCACCTGCGCGCCGGGCAGGGCGGTTGCGGCGACGACCCCGGGCAGGGCGATGACGACGAGGAAGATCGCGGCGAGGTAGGTGGGCAGCGAGCCGCCCTGGGAGAGGGCGGTGACCTCGACGGCGAAGCGGTCGAGAGCCTTCATGAAGCGCTGGTAGACGCGCTCGCCGTCGGCGACGTCGGGCAGGCGCGCCTGCAGCCGAGCGAAGGGGGCCCGCAGCGCGAAGAGCGTCAGGCCGCCGGCGATGGCGACGGCGGACAGCCCGAGGGCGGGGGTCAGGCCGTGCCACAGCGCGAGGTGCTCGGGCTCCTCACCCGGCAGCGAGGCGGTGTAGGGGTGGAAGAGCTCGGTGAGCGGGTCGCCGAGGAAGCCGGCCGCGACGGTGGCGGCGGCGAGCAGCACCGGGGCGATGAGCAGGGGGCGCGGTGCGTCGAAGGGGGTGGGCCGCGGGGCGGCGCTGGTCTCCCCCTTCGTCATGAAGGCACCCCAGACGAAGCGGGCGGAGTAGGCCACGGTGAGCACCGATCCCGCGACGATGCCGGCGACGGTGAGCCAGCCGGTCGCCGTCGACAGCGGGCCGTGGGCGGACTCGATGGCGGCGGTGAGCGCCGACTCCTTGGCGACGAAGCCGACGAGCGGCGGCAGGCCGGCCATCGAGGCGGCCGAGATCGTCGCGACGACGGCGAGCACCGGGGCGGTGCGGCCGATGCCGTGGAGCTGGGTGAGGTCGCGGGTGCCCGTGCCCTTGTCGATGATGCCGACGGTGAAGAAGAGCACGGACTTGAAGAGGGCGTGCGAGAGGACGAGGCCGAGCGCGGCGAGGGCGGCGGCCTTGGAGCCGATGCCGGAGAGCACGGTCATGAAGCCGAGCTGGCTCACCGTGCCGTAGGCGAGCAGAAGCTTGATGTCGTCCTGCCGCAGCGCCCGCCAGCCGCCGACGATCATCGTCCACAGGCCGAGGACGACGAGCACGGGGCGCCAGCCGGGCACGTCGGCGAAGGCTGGCTCGAGGAGGAGGACGAGGTAGATGCCGGCCTTGACCATCGACGCGGCGTGGAGGTACGCGCTCACCGGGGTGGGTGCGGCCATGGCGCCGGGCAGCCAGAAGTGGAAGGGGATCTGCGCGGACTTGGTGAGCGCGCCTGCGAGGACGAGCAGGGCAGCGACGGTCGTCAGGGCGCCGACCGGCGGCGGCGATACGAGCATCTCGCTGATGGTGTAGCTCGACGTCTGGCCGATGATCACGGTGCCGACGAGCATCGCCAGGCCACCGAAGGTCGTGACGAGCAGGGCCTGCATCGCCGAGCGCCGGTTGGCCGAGCGCACCGGATTGTGCCCGATGAGGGTGTAGGAGAAGACCGTCGTCAGCTCCCAGAAGACGTAGAGCGCGAGCAGGTTGTCGGCGAGGACGAGCCCGAGCATGGCGCCCGCGAAGGCCGTGAAGACCCCGGTGAAGCGCCACAGGCTGGGGTCGTCGGGCTTGAAGTACCAGGCGCAGTAGACGAGCGCGAGAGCGCCGACGCCGCTCACGAGCAGGCCGAGGAGCCACTGGAGGGTGCCGAGGCGCAGGGAGAAGTCCATGCCGAGCTGGGGGACCCAGCGGATCTGCTCGACGAGGGTGTGGCCCTCGGTGACGGTGCCTGACTGGGCGAGGAGCCAGACGAAGGTGGCCGCGGGGACGAGGGCCAGGACGAGGAAGGACCGGCGGTGGAGGCTCTTGGCCAGTCCGGGCGCAATTGCTGCCGCCGCGAAGTGGGCAAGCAGCAGCAGGGTCACGAAGGCCTCTCGACGAGTCCGGGGACGGGCTCCTAGTTTAACGGCAGGTGACCGCGCCGCCGGTGCCGGGGGCACGCGCGGCAGGTGCCCGGCTCGGCAGGTTCCCGAAGGAATCTCCTGCCACCCTCTTGACGCCCTCGAACAGGGCTTCGAGAGGGCGTCTGCGGCGGTGCAGGCGAGGGCGACGGCGTGTTGTGTCGAAGGGCGTGATGCGCGGGTGGCCGAGATGGGGGCCGCACGCGTCGAGGATCAGTGCGCCCCGGCGTCGCCTGGCATCGTTGATGTCACCTGGCGGGCTTGCTGTCACCTGGTTGCCCGGAGAAGGGGGACCGGGTGACATCAACGCCGCCGGGCGCCTGAGGAGCGGGCGAGTTGACCCGGACGAGGGCCCGCACGGTGGCGAAAACCCCGGAATCTAGGGGCGCCCCCGGCTGGATTCGAACCAGCGACACCTTCTTTAGGAGAGAAGTGCTCTTCCCCTGAGCTACGGAGGCCCGGCGCGGTGCGGGACCACGCCGAGGGACAGGGTACGCGTCATACTCCCTTCGGTGACCACCCAGGCGCTGCAGCGGCGCACCATCGCCACCCTGGCGGGCTCGCAGATCATCGGTGGGGTCGGGGTGAGCGCCGGCGCCGCGGTCGGGGCCCTCCTCGCGGCCGATGTCTCCGGCAGCGAGGCCTGGGCAGGTCTGGGCGGCACCGCGCAGACCCTGGGCGGTGCGCTCGCCGCCATCGTCGTCGCCCGGGTCATGGCGACGCAGGGGAGACGCCCCGGCCTCGTCCTCGGGTACGCCCTCGCTGTCGGCGGCGCACTGCTCATCGTGGGCGCGGCGGCGATCGGGTCCTTCCCGCTGCTCATCACCGGCTTCCTGCTCTTCGGCGGTGCGACGGCGGCCAACTCGCAGGCGAGGTTCGCCGCGACCGATCTCGCGGACGAGGACCACCGCGGCCGGCACCTGTCGATCGTCGTCTGGGCGACGACCGTCGGCGCCGTCGCCGGCCCCAACCTCACCGGTCCGGGACGGTGGGTGGCGGAGCGGCTGCACCTGCCCGTGCTCGTCGGGCCCTACGTCCTCTCGCTCGTGGCGGTGCTCCTCGCCGGCCTCGTCCTCCTGGTCGCGCTGCGCCCCGACCCGCTGCTCACCGCCCGCGAGCTGCACGTCGACCACGACGAACCCGGCCCCGGGGAGCCGCCCACCCGCGGCTGGGCCGTCATCCGATCCCACCCCGACGCCCTGACCGGGGTGCTCGCCATGGCACTCGGGCACACCGTCATGGTCTCGGTGATGATCATGACCCCGCTGCACATGCGGCACGGCCACGCGACCCTTGAGGTGATCGGGCTCGTCATCTCGCTGCACGTCGTCGGCATGTACGCTCTGTCGCCCGTCGCCGGCTGGGCCGTCGACCGGTGGGGTGGCCGGGCCGTCATCGGGCTGGGCGCCGCGATCCTCTTCACCGCCAGCGTCCTCGCGGCCACCTCACCCGAGGGCCACTCCGCGGTGCTGACCCTCGCGCTCGTGCTCCTCGGCCTCGGCTGGTCGTGCACCCTCATCGCCGGGTCGACCCTGCTGACGGGGGCGATCCCCCTTCGCCAGCGGCCTGCGGCGCAGGGCCTCGCCGACGTGGCCATGGGGCTGGCCGGGGGCGGAGGCGGCGCGCTCGCGGGAGTCGTCGTCGGCTGGTGGGGCTACCCCGCCCTCGCCCTCCTCGCGGGCGGCGCGGCGCTGCTCGTCGGCCTGCTGGTCCCGCTCGGACGCGGTCGCAATTGTTAGCGTTGGGGCCGTGACCCTGCCGCCGACGACCCCTGCCCCGGTGCCGGCAGACGTGTCCCCCCAGCGCCGTGAGCTCATGGAGCTCGGCGGCCCCAACACGCTCCTCTGGCCGGCCCGCGACCCGCACGTCGTCGACCTGACGACCGCCCACCCCGGCGGCATCGCCATGCTCCTCTCGGGCCGCGACGCCCGCCTCTCCGACCTCGTGCGCGAGCCCGGCGCGCTGCTGCGGGTGCAGCGCCGCGCCGCCGAGCTGACCGAGCACGTCGAGCGGATCGCCCAGGAGCACGGCGTGCACACCTGCTTCCTCGCCATGGGCTCCGCCTCCTGGCACGTGCCCGGGGAGGTCGACCGCCCGCTCGCGCCCGTCATCCTGCGACGCGCCTCCCTGCGGCGGCTGCGGCCCGGGTCGGACTTCGCGCTCGACCTCGCACCCCGCGCCGAGGTCAACCCGGCGCTGCTCACCTACCTGCGGCGCGCCCTGCGTCGGGACATCGACGGCGAAGCCCTCGCCGACCTCGGCCGGGGAGACGGCCGCGGCTTCAACCCCACACCGGTGCTCGACGCGCTGCGCGAGATGTGCGCCGACCTGCCCGAGCTCAACATCACCTCGCGCATCGTCATCGCCGCCTACCCCTACGGCAAGGCGGAGGCGCTCGCCGACCTGACCGACCTCGGCGAGCTCACCGCCGACGGCCCGGCCGCGACCCTCCTGCGGGGTCGGCCCGTCGAAGCGCCGGAGCAGGAGCCGCCGAGCGTCGCCGACAGCGCCGTCCTCGACATCACCGCCGACCAGCAGGCCGTGCTCGACCGGGTCGCCGACGGGCAGGACCTCTACGTCGACGCCCCGCCCGGCACCGGCATCGCGCAGCTCGTCGCGGCAGTCATCGCACAGGCCGCGGGGGAGCGCCGCAGCGTCCTCCTCCTCACCGAAAAGACCGCCGCCATCGACGCCGTGGCGCACGAGCTCGCCTCCGCCGGCCTCGAGGACCTGCTCGTCCACGTCACCGACCCCGCCGCCGAGGTCGACCCGACCATCGTCGTCGAGCGCTGGCCGCGCCGCCTCCCGGAGAGCGAGCGCTCCTTTGACCGCCCGGGGCGCCGGGCCGCCGCCGCGGCCAAGGTCCTTGACGGGCACACCCACGCCCGGCACGAGCCGCGGCCCCCGTGGGGGGTCTCCATCGCCGACGCCCACGACGCGATCGTCGGTCTGAGCACCCGCCGTCCCGCCCCGCGCTCGCGCGTGCGGCTCACCGGCCGAGTCCTCACCTCGCTTGATGCCGAAGGGAGGGACGCCCTCGTCACCCAGCTCACCGGTGTCGCCACACGCAAGGCCTGGCGGCCCGGGCGGCAGGACGAGCCGTGGGCCGGGGCCCGGCTGCACAGCGCCGCCGACGTCGACGAGGTGCTCGCCGCGATCGACCGGCTGCGCGGACCCGAGGGCACCCTCGCCCAGCTGCGCACGACGGTGCGCGAGGTCTTCGCCGACATCGCCGAGCCGCGGGCGTCCTGCCCGGCCGACCACGGGCGCTTCCTCGCCGGCATCGAGGAGATCCGCGACACCGTCGACGTCTTCCGGCCGGAGGTCTTCGACACCCCCCTCGACCACCTCCTCGCGGCGACCGGACCCAAGGGCCTCACCGTCGACGGCGAACCCCTCGGGGTCGTCGAGCGGCGCCGCCTGCGTGCTCAGGCGCGCCGCCTGCTGCGGCCCGGGCGCCCGCCGGAGGACCTGCACGCCGCCCTCCAGCTCGCCGCGCGCCAGCGCAGCAGTTGGTCCCGCCTCACCGGTGGCGGCGGTCGACCGCGCATCCCGGCAGAGATGGACCGCGCCCACACCGCCTACGAGCGGGTCTACGCCGACCTCACGCACGTCGGTGCCGTCATCGGCGACACGGCGAAGGGGGGCGATCTGCTCGACACCCCGTGGGAGGAGCTCACCGCCCGCCTCGACGAGCTCGGCAAGGACGTGGCCGGCGCGCGGGCCGTGCCGCAGGTCATCGACGACCTCGACGACCTGCGCAAGCGCGGCCTCGGTGACCTCCTCGACGACCTCGCGTCGCGCCGCGTCGCGCCGTCGTCCGTGGCGGACGAGGTGCTCTTCGTGTGGTGGACCTCGGTGCTCGCCGAGGCGGGCAAGGACGAGCGGGTCGCCGGCGTGACCGGCGAGCAGCTCGACGAGGCGCTGCGGACCTTCGTCGAGGCCGACCGGGCGAGTTTGGGCGCCAACGCTGCTCGTGTCGCCGCCCGACAGCGCGAGCGCTTCCACGCCGACGGGCGACGGCACCGGTCAGCCGCCCGCGAGGTGGCTGCCGCCCACGAGGGGCTGCGCCCGTCGCTGCCGTGGAACCGTGCCTTCGGTCGCTGGGGCGGGCTGCTGCGGGCCGCCTCACCGGCCTGGGCCATGGCCCCCTTCGTCGTCGGGCAGGTGCTGCCCCGGGACCAGACCTTCGACCTCGTCGTCGTCGACGACGCCTCGCGCACCACCCTCGCCCGCACCCTCTCGGGCATCGCCCGAGGGAGCCAGCTGCTCGTCATCGGCGACCGCGGACAGCTGCCCCCCGACACGTGGACCGCCGACGCCGGCGTGCCCGCCCCCGGCCGGCCGCGGACCTCGCTCGCCGACCTGACGGCGCGGGTCCTGCCCACGCGCGCGCTCCGCGACAGCGCCTATCCGCGACCGCGCGTGGACACCCTGCTCGGTGGCGCCGCCACCGCCGGTGAGGTCGTGCACCCGCCGGCCCCGGCACCCCACGACGCGGTGCACCTCGAGCGCGTCGAGGGCGTGGGTGTCCTCGACGAGCGCACCGGTCTCGTCGAGTCGACCACGGCGGAGGTCGAGGCCGTCGTCGCCCGGGTCCGCCAGCACCTCCAGCGAAAGCCCCGCCGTTCGCTGGGTGTCGTGACCTTCGGCCAGCGGCACGCCGACCGCATCGCCGACGCGGTGGCCGAGGCGAGCCAGTCCGACCCTGAGATCGCCCAGGCTCTGCGTGACCTGCCCGAGCCCCTCGTCATCAAGCCGGCCGACCGGTGGCAGCGCGAGCAGCGCGACGCGGTCATCGTCTCGGTCGGCTTCGGCCGCTCGCCGCAGGGACGGGTCATCCAGCGCCTCGGCGCGCTGAGTGGCGTCACCGGTGCCGAGCTGGTCCTGCTCGCCGCGACCAGAGCCCGCCGGACCATCGTCTGGGTGACGACGATCGACCCGCAGGACCTCGGGGGTGAGCGGGGATCGCTGCCCGGGCACCGGGCCCTGCGCACGCTGCTCGAGGGCATCGCCGCCCCGTCGCCGGTCGGTGGTCCGCGAGGCAGCGCAGAGGACGCAGAGCTGAGCCCACTGCTCGCCGGGTTCGTCCGGCGGCTGCGCGACGGCGGGCTCGTCGTCGCCACCGACGTCGGCTCCGGGGAGCACCGGGTCGACATCGCCGTCGCCGACCCGCGCGACCGTAGCCGGATGCTCGTCGCCGTCGACGTCGACGGGCCCGGCTACGCCGGCCTGGCCTCGACCCGGCAGCGGGACCGGATCCTCGTCGAGCGGCTCACCGACCTCGGCTGGCACCACCTGAGGCTGTGGGCGGTCGACATCTTCGCCGATCCGGCCCGTCAGGAGGCCTTGGTCACCCGGGCCGTGCGTGAGGCCATCGCCCAGGAGGGAGACGCGTCATGACCGACCAGCCGGAGCAGACCCCGCAGGAGGGGACCACGGAGACGCCGCGGGTCGCGCCCCGCCGCCGCTCGACCCCCGAGCAGACCTCGGACGACACCGACCGCGGGTGGGGCGAGCGCCCCGACGAGGACGAGCACGACCGCTGGCTGCAGGAGCAGCGTCCGCCGCACTGGGAGTGACGCCCTCCTCGCGCCGCGCCGCGCCCGCGGGCGCACAGCAGAAGACCCCGGCCGCACGGATCACCGTGCGGCCGGGGTCTACCCGTGTGGCGTGACTCAGGCGCGGCCGGCGCGCAGGGAGTCGCGGATCTCGCGGAGCAGCTCGACGGACTCGTCGGTGGTCTCCTCCTCGGCCGCGACGAAGCGCTGGCGCATCGCGGTGTAGGGCTTGATGACACCGAAGTACACGACCGCGGCCATGATGAGGAAGGCGACGAGGGCGGTCAGGAGAGGACCGATGGTCTGGAAACCGAGGATCTCCATGTCATCGAAGTTGAACTCCTTGCCGCCGGTGATGCGACCGACGACCTCGAGCAGGAAGTTGGTGAAATTGGTGACGACGGCCGCGAAGGCGGTCGCCATGATCAGACCGGTGGCGATCTCGACGAGATTGCCACGCATGAGGAAGTCCTTGAAGCCCTTCATGAGGGTCTCCCTTCGGATGGGGTACAGGGGCGTGACGCGCGAACGTCACTCGCCTGACAGTGTGAACCATCCGGACTCACATTGCGCCGCAAGAGACCCCCGTGGCGCGTCCGTCAGCCCGTCGTCACGACGACGAACCCGCCCTCGGAAGCCCCGCCCGGCCCCATGCTGCGCAGGATCGTGCGGATCTCGTCCGGCTGCAGGACGACCCGGGCCACGGACTGCCCGGACGCGCCCTCGGAGGTGCCGGTGACCCGAGCGCCCGTGGCGAGCGGGGTCGCGCGACCGGCCAGGTAGACGTCGACCTCGTCATCCGTCGCGAGGTGGTCGCCGGGCAGGGCGAGGGGGAGGGTCAGCTGGGGTCCGTCACCGACCGGGTCGGTGACCGGCTCGGTGGACTCGCCGCCGGTGGCCCCGAGGACGAGCTGGAGGGCGAGGAGGATCGCGCTCACGGCGAGCAGCCGGCGCGCGAGCGAGAGCCGCCAGGCCGCCCGACGGGAGGGCCCGAAGAGGGACGGGAGGTGCTGCGCGAGACGCGAGGTGGCCATGGCCCGACGCTAGGGCCGGCCCAAGGCGTGTGGGAGCGGCGTCAGCTCGCGGTGGACGACGTCGTCGAGGCGGTCGAGCCTGTGGACGAGTCGGAGGAGGAGCTCGAGCTGGTCGCGGAGTCGCTGCTCGCGCTCGTCGACCGCGAGTCGTTGCGGTAGAAGCCGCCACCCTTGAAGACGACGCCCACGGCGTTGAACTGCTTGCGCAGACGGCCCTGGCACTGCGGGCACGTCGTCAGCGCGTCGTCGCTGAAGGACTGGACGATGTCGAAGGCGTGGCCGCAGTCGGCGCAGGCGTAGGCATAGGTAGGCATGGCACTGCCATCATACGTCGCGGTGCCAGCCGGCCAGGCGTCCGTGGCGGGCGACCGAGCGCAGCCGGTGCTCGGCCCGCTCGCGCTGCGCGCCGGGGGTGACGACGAGCAGCCGGTCACCGGTCCACAGCCGGGTGTGCGCGTCGGGGACGAAGGTCTCCGCGCCGCGGACGACGAGGGAGACGTTGACCCCCTGCGGCAGGCGCAGCTCGTAGACCTCGACCCCGGCCAGACGGGAGCCCTCGTGGACGGCGACGTCGAGCATCTCCGCCCCGAGCTCCTCGAGCGGCATGGCCTCGACCACGACGTCAGCGGCCCGGCCCGGCTCGGTGACCCGCAGGGCGCGGGCCACCCGCGGCATGAGCGGCGCCTGCACGAGGGTGAAGATGACGACGAGCATGAAGACGAGGTCGAAGACCCACTCGACACCCGGCACGTTGTTGGTGATCGGCACCGTCGCGAGGACGACGGGCACGGCCCCGCGCAGGCCGGCCCAGGAGAGGAAGGCCTGCTCCCGCCACGGTACGCCGAAGGGGGTGAGGGAGACGATCACCGAGAGCGGCCTGGCGACGAGGAGCAGGACCAGCCCGGCGAGGATCGCGCGGGGCACCTCGTCGACGAAGCCGGAGGGGCGGGCCAGCAGGCCGAGCATGACGAAGAGTCCGATCTGCGACAGCCAACCGAGCGCCTCGGCGAACCCGGTCACCGACTGCCGGTGCGGCAGGTGCATGTTGCCCAGGACGAGCGCCGCGAGGTAGCAGGCGATGAAGCCCGAGGTGTGCGCCGTCGAGGCCGCCGCGTAGGCGAGCACGCCGATGCCGACGACCCCGAGGGAGAACAGGCCGGAGGTGCCCGACGCGAGCTGTCGCATGAGCTTGCCCCCGAGCCAGCCGATCGCGAGCCCGATGAGCGCGCCACCGGTGAGCTCGGCGACGGCGAGCAGCCCGATCTGCCACCACGGCTCGGCCTCCGCGGGGTCGGCGAGCTGCAGCGAGAGGGCCGTGACGAGCAGGACGACGGGGGCGTCGTTGAAGCCCGACTCGGCCTCGAGCATCCCCGACAGCCGGCGGGGCAGCGGCACGACGCGCAGGACGGAAAACACGGCGGCGGCATCGGTCGAGGCGAGGATCGCGCCGATGAGCAGGCTGATCTGCCAGTCGGTGTGCAGGATCTCGTGCAGCGCGACGGCCACGACCGCGACCGACACGAGCACCCCGACGGTCGACAGGGCGAGGGCCGGTGCCACCGAGGCCCGGATCGAGGACCACGACGTCGTGAGGCCACCCTCGACGAGGATGAGCACGAGCGCGCAGTAGCCGAGCACCTGCGCGGCCTGGTCGGAGTCGAAGGGGATGCCCAGGCCCTCCTGGCCGAGGGCGAGCCCGATCGCGAGGTAGAGCAGCAGGGTCGGCAGCCCGGCGCGGTTGGCCAGGCGCACGGCCGCCACGGCGACGACGAGGACGAGCGAGCCGGCGAGCAGGGCGAGCGAGAGCTCCGAGAGGTCGAAGCCGGGCGTCTGCCCGCTCGAGATCACCTCGTCGTCCCGTCGGGGGCCACGGGGCCGCACCCGAGGGCGCTCAGCACCCAGCCGACCGACACGTCGTGCGGCTCCCGTGGCAGCGCCTCGTCGGCGAGCTCGCCGGGGTGCAGCAGCACGACGACGGGCACGTGCGGGGCGAGCATCGGCAGCACCCGGTCGTAGCAGCCGCCGCCCTGGCCCAGGCGGGTGCCGTCGCGGTCGACGGCCAGCCCCGGGGCGAGCACGAGGTCGGCCCCGGTCGGTGCGTCGATGCCGAAGGGGGTCCGCCCCGGGTCGTCGAGGTCGCACCAGTCCAGCTGCATGTCGGCCAGCGTGATCGGCACGAGCACGCGGTGGCCGCGAGCCCGCAGGGCGTCGTTGACCGCGACCGTCGAGGGCTCGTGGGGGAGGGACTCGTACGACAGCACCGTCCCGGGCGTCGTGGCCGACCACCCGGCCGGCGGTGACGCCTCGAGCTGGGCGGCGATCGCGGCGCCGTCGGCGACGAGGTCACGGGTGGCGACGATCTCGCGCCGCCGCGCCCGCAGGAGGCGGCGGGTCTCCCCCTTCGATCGTGCGCCGAGTGCCATGGGACGACATCGTAAGGTGACCACCATGAGTCGCGAGGGGTGTGCGAGGGCCGTCGAGCGGATGGCTGCAGCGGGGGTGGACCAGCGGGCGATCACCGTCTTCGAGCACTACTGGGAGCAGCTGGCGGCAGGCGAGCAGGGGATGGTCCGCGAGGACACCCTCGAGCCGCTCGTCGACGTGCCCGAGCTCGCCGCCCTCGAGGTCGACGACGAGGCGCGCCGCGAGGCCCTCGCCCGGGTCGCGGTCGTCAAGCTCAACGGCGGCCTCGGGACGAGCATGGGCATGGCCGGGCCCAAGGCGGCACTCGTCGCGCGCGACGGACAGACCTTCCTCGACGTCATCGTCCGCCAGCTCATCGCCCTCGAGGAGCGCTTCGGGGCGCGGCCGCCGCTCGTGCTGCTCAACTCCTTCCGCACCCGCGAGCGCTCGCTCGAGATCCTCGAGCGGTACCCGCAGATGGCCGACCAGGCACTGCCCCTGGACTTCCTGCAAAACATGGAGCCCAAGCTCGACGCCGAGACCCTCGCCCCGGTGACGTGGGCGGAGGACCCCGACCTCGAGTGGTGCCCGCCGGGTCACGGCGACGTCTACGTCGCGCTCGCCGCCTCCGGCCTGCTCGATCGCATGCGCGCGGCCGGGATCCGCTACGCCTTCATCTCCAACTCCGACAACCTCGGCGCGACCTGCGACCCCGACATCGCGGCCTGGATGGTGGCGGAGGGCATCCCCTTCGCCGTCGAGGTCGCCGAGCGGACCCTCAACGACCGCAAGGGCGGCCACCTCGCGGTGCGCCGCAGTGACGGCCAGCTCGTCCTGCGCGAGTCGGCGATGGTCGTCGACGACGACCAGGAGCACTTCCAGGACATCCGCCGGCACCAGTGGTTCAACACCAACAACCTGTGGGTCGACCTCGACCGGCTCGACCAGCTGCTGCGCGAGCGCGACGGCGACCTCGGCCTGCCGATCATCGTCAACCGCAAGACCGTCGACCCGACCCGGCCCGACTCCACCCCCGTCATCCAGATCGAGTCGGCCATGGGCTCGGCAGTCGAGGCCTTCGAGGGCAGCGTCGCGCTGCGGGTACCGCGCTCGCGCTTCCGGCCCGTCAAGACGACCAACGAGCTGCTCCTGCTGCGCTCCGACGTCTTCGAGCTCGACGAGCGGTGGCGCGTCGTCTCCACCATCGACCGCGGCGACCCGACGGTGCGGCTCGACCCGACGTACAAGCTCATCCACGACTTCGACGACCGCTTCCCGCAGGGGGTGCCGTCGCTGCGTGAGTGCACCTCGCTGCAGGTGACCGGTGACGTCACCTTCGGCGCGGACGTGCGCGCCGTCGGCGACGTCGAGGTCGTCGCCACCGAGCCGGCGACCCTGCCGGAGGGGGCCCGTCTCGAAGGGCGGGTCGAGCTGCCCCGGTGAGGCGCCGCCGCGAGGTCGCGCTCACCGGCGCCACCGTGCACGGCGAGGGGGTTTCCCTTCGTCCGCTCCTGCGTGGTGACCGTGACGAGTTCATCGCACTGCGCCGCCGCAATGCCGACTGGCTGACGCCGTGGGACCCCACGACGCCACCGGGCGGGTGCCGCGGCGCGACATCGCCGCCGACTTCCGCGGGTACGTGCGGGCCCTGGACGCCGAGGCGAGGTCCGGCACCGGGCTCACCCTGGCGATCGTCGTCGACGCCGCGATCGTCGGTCTCGTCGCGGCGAGCAGCATCGTCGAGGGCGCGCTGCGCTCCGCGAGCATCGGCTACTGGGTCGGGCGCGAGGTCGCCGGGCGGGGCATCGCGCCGACGGCCGTGGCGATGCTCGCCGACCACCTCATGGACCCGCAGGGTCGGGCACTGCACCGGGTGCAGCTGGAGATCCGCCCCGACAACGCGCCGAGCCTGGCCGTCGCGACCAAGCTCGGCCTGCGCGAGGAGGGGCTGCGGCGTGCCTACCTGCACATCGACGGCGCCTGGCGCGACCACCGCAGCTTCGCCGTCGTCACCGACGAGCTGGGTCCCGGAGGGCTGCGAGCACGTCTGTCACACCAACATCAGGCGTCACGTGCGCGACACACCGACCAGCCTGCACCACCCTGACGACGTGGCTGCCTAGCGTTGGGTCCGTGCAGCCGAGCAGCCTCATCTTCGTCCTCGTCGTGGCGATCTGGGCTGTCTACCTCCTCCAGTACTGGATCAAGCGCCGCGACCACCTCTCCACCGTGCGATCCGTCGACCGCTTCTCCGCCGCGATGCGGGTGCTCGACGACCACCGACTGCGTCGTGAGGCCACCGAGCCCACGCCGCGCTCCTACGCCGTGACCCCGGCGCGCACTGCGCGCCCCGAGGTGACCGTCAAGCACGCCGGGGCCCCCGCCCGGGCCCGCATGGTCGAGCCCGTCGTCGGTGCGCCGCGTCGGGTCCGCGGTCTGGTGCTGCTGACGATGCTCGTGCTGCTGCCCGTCGTCACGCTCGTCGCTGCCTTCGGCCCGCTGACCTGGTGGGTCGCCCTCGCCTGGCTCGTCGGGACCGTCGCTGCCTTCGGCTGGCTGCGACAGGCGGTGCAGGCCGAGCGCGAGGCGCGCGGTCGTGCCCGGGCGCAGGAGCGTCGGACCGCCACCGCCACCGCTCCCACCCCGCGTCGGGCCGAGCCCGCCGCGCGCGAGGCGTCGCCCGCCCCGCGCCGGCGTGCCGAGCGGATCTACGACGTCGCGGCTCCCGCGGTCGCGGCAGCGGCTGCCGCCGAGATGGACGAGGTCGAGGAGCCCATCGCCACCACCCCGGAGCCCGGCACCTGGGAGCCCACCCCGGTCCCGCGGCCCGTCTACACGATGAAGGCCGCCGCCCGACGGGAGCCCGCCCCGGCTCCGACCGCTGCGCCGGCCGCCGACGACGAGACCCCGCAGGTCATCGACGTCGAGGACGACGACCTGCCGGCCATCGCCGGCTGGGGCTGACCGACTAGACGTCGAAGGGGGACTCGCCCGGCTCGATGCTCGAGCGGGCGGTGTCCTGCGCGATGTCCTCCCGGATCTCGGAGCGCTCCTGCGGGTCGGCGAGGTCCGCGGGCTCATTGACGTCCTCGGGCACCGGGTCGAGCAGGTTGTGCCCCACCGCGTTGAGCACCGCGACGAGCGGCACGGCGACGAGGGCGCCGATGACACCACCGACGACGATGCCCGTCGCGATGCCGAGGATGACCGCGAGCGGGTGGACGCGCACGGCCCGGCCGAGGAGCAGCGGCTGCAGCAGGTGGGACTCCACCTGCTGCACGGCGATGACGATGCCGAGCATGATGAGCGCCGTGATCGGGCCCTTGGCGACGAAAGCGAGGGCGACCGCGACGAAGCCGGACATCAGGGCGCCGACGATCGGGATGAAGGCACCGATGAAGACGAGCAGGGCGATGCCCGAGGCGAAGGGGACGCCGAGGCCGAAGGCGCCCAGCCCGATGCCGAGGGCGTCGGTGCCCGCGACAAGGATCGTCGCGCGGGTGAAGGCCTTGAGCTGGTTCCACGCGATCGCCCCGGAGGAGAGGACCTTGGCACGGGCACCGCGGGGAAAGAGGCGCACGACCCACGCCCAGATGCCCGCGCCGTCGTAGAGGAAGAAGAAGAGCGAGAACATCGCCAGGAAGAAGCCGGTGAGCAGGTGCCCGACCGTCAGCCCCGCCTGGGCGGCGCGCGAGGAGAGGGCGTCACCCTCGGTGAGCCGGCTCCACGTCTCGGAGACCCATGTCGTGATCTGGCCCTCGGTCAGGCCGAAGGTGTTGACCGCCCAGCGGCGCGACTCGTCCACGCCCTGACTCACCTGGCTGACGATGTCGTCGAGCTGGGTGGCGAACTGGTTGCCGACGAAGCTGAAGAGACCGATGAGCACCGCGAGCGTGCCGAGCACCGTCACCCCGGCGGCCAGGCCGCGCGGCAGGACGGCGCGCAGGCGCTGGAAGGCCGGCTCGAGCAGGGCCGCGAGCAGCAGGGCGATGATGACGGGGAAGACGACCTCGGAGAGCTTCGAGATGAGCCACAGCAGGGCGATGATGCCGACGCCGATGACGAGGGAGCGCCACACCCACTCCGAGGCGGCCCGGAAGGCCGGCGGCACCGCCCCGCTGCCGCCCGCACCGGGAGGGGTTGTCTGGATGACGATCTGTCGCTCCTGCGGAGGTGGTGCCGGCAGCTGGGGCAGCTGCGGCAGCCGGCGGGGGAGACGGGGCAACCGGACCCCCTTCGGGCGGCGCTTGTCGCTCATGCACGTCCTTCGGGTCGGGTGTGTCGACTGTAACCGCACGGATTGTGGCGACGCGTCATCACGGTGTTATGGTTACCGACGTTCTCGGGGCTGTGGCGCAGTTGGTAGCGCGTCTCGTTCGCAATGAGAAGGTCAGGGGTTCGAATCCCCTCAGCTCCACCAGCAAGGCCCCCGGCGGATCGCCGGGGGCCTTCGTCGTGTCCCCGTGCCAGCATGGCGAGCATGGACCAGCGCGCCCTCACCTACGCCGCTGTCGGGTGCACGCGCACGGGCGTGGTGCCGGCCGGGTTCGACGAGCTGCGCCGCAGCCGCCGGGTCGGACGGGGGTGGGCGGACTTCGAGCGGGCCGCCGATGCCCTGCTGACGTGGCAGATGCACCGTCGAGCCGGGCTCGCCGTCACGGCATCGCACGAGCGGGTCGAGACCGGAGCGGTCGCGGAGCTGCGCCTGGGCGTGGGGCGGCTGGGCCTGCGTGCGCCGGTGCGGGTCGTGGACGTGGTCGACGAGCCCACCCGTCGCGGCTTCGCCTACGGCACCCTCCCCGGGCACCCCGAGAGCGGCGAGGAGTCGTTCGTCGTGGAGCTGGGCGAAACGGGCGACGTCACCCTCACCATCACCGCCGTCTCCCGTCCGGCGTCCCACCTGGCCCGCCTCGCGGGACAGGTGGGGCGGCGCGTCCAGTCGCGGATCACCGACCGCTACCTGGCGGCGCTCGCCGACGACGAGGGGTGACGGGCTCCCCCTTCGCCAGTAGCGTCGGTCCATGGCACCGACGCCCCGCCTCGTCACCTACTCGATGAACATCTCGCTCGACGGCTACTTCGTCGGGCCGGGTGGCGGCTTCGACTGGTCGGAGCCGGACGAGGAGGTCTTCGCGGGGCACACCGAGGAGCTGCGGGGCATCGGGGTGCACCTGCTCGGGCGGCGGCTGCACGAGACGATGTCGTACTGGGAGACCGCGGACCAGGAGCCGGAGTCCGACTACTCCACGGTCGAGTGGGCGCAGATGTGGCGGGCGGTGCCCAAGGTCGTCTTCTCGCGCACGCTCACCCAAGTGACGGGCACCAACACCCGGCTGGCCACGCGCGGCCTCGCCGACGAGATCGCCGCCCTGCGCGCCCAGCCCGGCGAAGGGGAAGATCGCCCTCGGGGGCGGCGAGCTCGCCGCGGAGGCCGCGGCCCTCGACCTGATCGACGAGTACCGGCCCTTCGTCCTGCCCGTGGTCGTCGGGGGTGGCCGCCCCTACTGGCCGCAGGGGCTGTCCCGGATCGATCTCGAGCAGGTGTCGAGCCGGACCTTCGGCAACGGCGTCGTCGCCTCGCGGTACCGGGTGGTGCGGCCCGGCTGAGCCGGGCCGCACCGGATCGGGTCAGGCCTTCCGCCGCCCGACCACGGCGACCCCGGCCCCGAGCAGCGCGACGACGAGCGCCAGCCCGCCGAGGGTGCGGGCGAGGGTGTCTGAGGACGAGATCTCGCTCCCTTCGTCCTCGGGGGTGGCGTGGTGGCCGCCCTCCGGCGCCTCGGTCACCTCGAAGCTCGGCGCAGGGTGCTCCGGCTCGTCGCCCCCTCCTCGGCGACGTCCGACCAGTCGGAGACCTCGCCGTCGGAGTAGGTCTGACGCGCGGGCAGGACGAGCTCGCCGGGCGTCGGCAGGGGGCCGGCGCTGATCGCGAACTCCTGGTACTCGCCGGGCGCGATGCCGGCGGCGGTGGAGTCGGCGGTCCACGTGATCGTCCGCGGTGCCTCGGTGAGCTTGAGGTCGTTGGCGGTGACGACCTCCGGGAGCTGTGCAGTCGTGACCTTCGCCGTCCAGCCCGGGACGGGGCGGACGGAGACGGTCGCGAGCGGTCGGTCCTGCGGCAGGGTGACGACGAGCTTGGTCGTCGACGCCGTGTCCGACTCGTTGGGCACGCGGAAGGTGAGCGCCGCGTACCCGCCCGAGGCCGTGGCATCGGGGGTCACGCGGACGTGCGCGGAGGCGGGCAGTGCCGTCGCGGCCGTGGCGGCGAGGGCGAGGGTCAGGGCAGCGCAAGAGCGCAGGGTGGTACGGGTCATGACGGTCCTTCGGTGACGTGTGCTGGTGACCAGGGCAGGGCGCGGCGGACCGGTGGACCGCGCCGTCCGACACCACCGAGGACGGTGACCGAGCGGGGGAGCCCGCCCCAGGGTTCAGGGGCAGGCGAGCGAAGGGAGGGCACCCGCAGCCGGGTGACCGTGGGCAGGCAGGGCCGCAGCAGCCCGGCGACGAACCAGACGGCGTCCTCACCGCGGGCGAGGACGAGCGCGAGGAGCAGCGCGGCGACCGCGTGCGCGAGGAGCATCGCCGCGCCGGGAGAGTGCCCCATCGACCCGTCGGCGCAGGTGGTGACCATGCCGTGGTGGCCGCCGCCGGCAGAGGCGCAGACAGGGGGGTGCTCGCTGGCGCTGAGCAGCGCGTGGACGACGGCCTGGGTCAGGCCGAGTGACAGGGTGAGGGCGGTGCGACCGAGTCGCCACCGGGTGAGCAGCAGCCCGCCCCACAGGAGCGTCACGGCGAGCAGGGCGGCGCCACCGGCCGAAGGAGCCCGCCGCCACCGACGACGTGGGCGCCGACCGACAGGCCGCCGGCCGCGCAGGCCCAGGCGGCGGCGCGGGCGCAGCGCACCACACCCCTGCCCGGCACGACCATGGCTGACAACCTACTCGGCCGGTGGGCCGGTGATCTCGCGGCCCCCGGGCGTGCGTGGCCACGCATTGGGGGTGCACCCGCCGAGCACGAGGGTCTGCTGGACCATGACGGGCGCGGGTCGGCCCCGGCCCGGGCAGCGCTCGTGGCCGCGGCCGAGCGCGTGGCCCACCTCGTGGTTGATGAGGTAGGCGCGGTAGGTGTGCAGGTTGGGCACGTGGGGGACCCCGATGTACCAGCGGTCGAGGTTGAGCCAGATGACCGAGCCGGCCCGGCAGGAGGTGTAGCCGTCGGTGTCGGCACCGGCGGCGCCGCAGGCGCGGTCGACCGTGCGCGGGGTGGCCAGGCGGATCGTCACGTCGGGCTCGTGGCGCACGATCCGCTGGAAGCGCCAGTGGCCGCCGCGCGTCCAGCCCCGCTCGTGGCGCAGGGTCCGGTCGATCGTGGCGGCGAACTCGCTCGTCGTCACGCCCGAGCCGCGCTCGACCTCGACGCGGTAGGTGACGAGCCGGCCGGTGCTGCGACCGCGCACCGGGGTGCCGGTCGGGCTGCGGGAGAAGTCTCCGGTGGAGCGGTAGTCGGGCAGCGTCGGACGCGCCGAGGTCGTCGGCGAGGGCGCCGCCGTCGTGGTGGCGGTCGTCGTGCTGGTGCTCACCGGGCTCACCTGCGTCGTCGGCTCACCGTCGCCACGGGCCGCCCTGACCCCCACGACGACGACGCAGACGGTGAGTGCCGCGGCGGCGACCCGGCGACGGCGGAGGGACATGACGGGTCAGCCCGCGTGGGCGAGCAGCCAGTCGCGCAGCCGCAGCGTCGAGAGGCAGTCGTACTCGTTGTACTGCCGCAGGTCCTCGAGGCGCTCGGCGGCCGTGGTCTCGTCGCCGGCCGCGACCGCCTCGCGGTATCGCTGGTACTCGATGATCGAGTCACCGCCGGCGGTCACGCCGGAGTCGTCGCGCAGCTCGTCGCCCATGTAGAGCGGCTCGAGCCGCTTGATGGAGTAGGAACGCGAGCCGATGCGCACGGCCGACTTGACCGCGGCGTAGAGGTCGACGAAGACGTCGCCGTCGAGGATCTCGGCGACCTCCGCCTCGCGGACGGCGTGCCGGGCGGCGAGCCGCGCGAGGGCAGCCCGCTCGTAGCCGGAGTAGTGGTAGACGTGCAGGTCGGGCCAGCGCTCGAGCCGGGCGCGCAGCCAGTCGACGAAGCCGATGAGCGCTGCCCGCTCCTGCTCGCGGTCGTGGGCCCAGAAGGGGACGAAGTCGCCGCTCGCGGTCAGCGAGCCGAAGAGGTACTCCAGGCCCTGGTCGGTCGCCGAGTCGCCGCGCCACACCGGGTCACCCTCGAAGTCGAAGAAGACGTCACCCTCGCTGGGGGCGGGCAGGTCGGCGAGGCGCTCGGGGGCGAAGACCTCGTAGGGCAGGGGTGCCTCGGGCGTCGGCTCGACGATCTGCAGGCGGGCCTGGCTGCGCAGGGTCGCCAGCTGCTCGGGGTCGATGCCCTCGACCGGCTCGGTGCGCCAGGCGAGGGCAGTCACCGTCGTCACGCCGGCGTCGAGCAGCCGGGCGCGGGTCGTCGCGCGGACCCCCGCGGTCAGACCGACGTCCTCGCGGACGGCGAGCTCGGCCCGGCAGGCATCGCAAAACAGGCAGGCCCGCCACCGCGGGTCGCCCCACACGACCGGCCCCGTTTCGGCGGCGTGCGTGTCGAGCACCTCGAGGAGGCGGGTGTGGACCGTGGCGAGCTCGTCGGCGAGCTCCTCGCGCGGGATGTCGACCTCGGTGCCGTCACCGAGGATGAGCCGGACGAAGGGAGCAACCGCCACCCCCGCGTCGGCGAGGGCCCGGGCGTAGGCGGCCACCTGCAGCTGGGCGTGCTGGTGGGCCCGGCGGGCGAGCTTGGTCTCGGCGACGACCCACAGGTCGTCGAGCCCGCGCAGCAGGTGGTCGGCACGACCGACGAAGCGCTCCCCGCGCACGGCGGCCTGGTGGACGAGACGCGTCGCGGGGTCGCGCAGGGCGGCGAGCACCTCGTCGGGGCCGAGGCGGCGGGCGTCGACGACCCCGGCGCCGACCTGCGCGCTCAGGGCGGCGGTGACCTCCTGCTCGTACTCGCGGCCGAGGTCGCCGAAGCGCTCACGGAGCGGGTCGACGGTGGCGACGACCGGCTCGCGTCGCCCAAGGCGCACGTCGAGGTCGACGAGCAGGCCGTACTCGCACTCTCGTCCGTGGCGCAGGTCGCCGGCGGTGATGACCGCGGTCTGCGGTGCGCCGTCGACGAGGGGGAGGTCCATGCCCCCGAGGGTACGAGGGGTGACTGACACGCGTGCCTCCGCTACACCCAGCTGGGGAACCACATGCGCCAGCGCCAGTGGTCGTAGGGGATGACCTGCGCGGTCCAGATCGGCCAGTAGAAGGCGAAGTTGGCCAGGACGAGGAGCAGGTAGGCCCCGACGACGAGCTCGCCGATGCGGCGGCGTCGCGCGTCGGCGCCCGGTGGGCCGAGGGCCAGGCCGAGCACGAAGACGACCGCGAGGACCACCCAGGGCTCGAAGGCGATCGTGTAGAAGGTGAAGATCGTGCGGTGCTGGAGGAAGAACCACGGCAGCCACCCGCCGACGAAGCCGGCGAGGACCGCCCCGGCGCGCCAGTCGCGCTTGAAGGCCCAGTGGTAGACGAGGAAGAAGAGGGCCGCGGTCGCCAGCCACCAGATCGAGACGGAGCCGAGCGAGGTGATCGCCTTGGAGCACTTCTCGACGTCGCAGCCGGTCATGCCCTGGGTCGGCGACTCGTAGAAGAAGGACGTCGGGCGGGACTGGACCATCCACGACCATGGGTTGGAGTCGTAGGTGTGCGGCTTGGTCAGGCCGTCGTGGAAGTCGAGGACCACGACGTGGTACTCCCACAGCGACCGCAGCGCCGGCGGCAGCCACTGCACGCCCCGCTCGGGGTTGTCCACCGCCCAGGTGCGGTTGTAGCCGATGTCGGTGCGGAACCACTGGACCCACGACGCGAGGTAGGTGGCGAGGACGACGGCCGTCATCGACAGGCCGGCCCACACCCCGTCCTTGCCGATGCCGGCGATGATCCAGTGGCGGGCGCCCGCCGCCCTCCGTGCCCCGATGTCCCAGAAGACGATCATCAGGCCGAAGGCGGCGAAGAAGTACAGGCCGGACCACTTCGTGCCGCAGGCCAGACCGAGGAAGATGGCGGCGACGAGGCGCCACGGGCGCCACAGCAGCCACGGGCCCGTGGCGAAGCTCGCGGGCAGACGGGCGGCCTTGGCCGCCAGTCGCTCCCGCCCCCAGTCGCGGTCGATGAGGAGCGCGCCGAAGGCGGCCAGCGCGAAGAACATGAGGATGATGTCGAGCAGGCCGGTGCGGGAGTGGACGAAGTGGTGCCCCTCGAAGGCCATGAGGAAGGAGGCGATGGCCCCGAGCCAGCTCGAGCGGAAGAGGCGGCGGGCGATCCGGCCGACCATGAGGATCGAGATCGTCCCGAGCAACGCCACGGAGAAGCGCCACCCGAAGCTCGACGTCGAGCCGAAGACCCACTCGCCGAAGGCGATGACCCACTTGCCGACCGGCGGGTGGACGACCATGTCGCCCTCGGTCGTGTTGAAGACGGCCGTCGTGCCGTGGGTGAAGAGCGGGTCGACCTGCTCGCCGTCGCCGTTCCACTGCATCTCGACGCCGTGGTCGAGCATCGAGACGCCCTGCTTGACGTAGTACGTCTCGTCGAAGACCAGCTGGTGGGGGCGGTCGAGGGCCCAGAAGCGGAGGAGGCCGCCGATGGCGGCGAAGAGGAGCGGGCCGGCCCAGCCCCACAGCGTCTCGGTGGGCCGGAAGCCGAGCAGGCGTTCGCGCAGCTGCTGCCCCCGGTCCATGGGCGTCATCGTAGGCGAGCGAGCAGGGCTGGGATGATGGAGCCATGCCACTCGTCCTCGCCGCCACACCCATCGGAGACCCGCGCGACGCCAGCCCCCGCCTGCGCGAGGAGCTCGCCGGGGCCGATGTCGTGGCAGCCGAGGACACCCGGCGGCTGCGCGCCCTCGCCGCGAAGCTCGACGTCACCCTGCCCGAGCGGGTCGTCAGCTACCACGAGCACAACGAGGCGGCCCGCACCGCAGACCTCCTCGAGTCCGTGACGAAGGGGGAGCGGGTCGTCCTCGTCACCGATGCCGGCATGCCGTCGGTGTCGGACCCGGGCTACCGCTTCGTCCGCGCGTGCATCGACGTCGACGAGCAGGTGACGTGCGTGCCCGGACCGAGTGCCGTGCTCATGGCGCTGGCCGTGTCGGGGCTGCCCGTCGACCGCTTCACCTTCGAGGGGTTCCTGCCGCGCAAGGGCGGTGAGCGCCGTCGCCTCCTCGAGGAGGTCGCGCAGGAGCGGCGCACGATGGTCTTCTTCGAGGCGCCGCACCGCATCGCCGCCTCCCTCGAGGCGATGGCCGAGGTGTTCGGCGCCGACCGCCCGGCGGCGGTCTGCCGCGAGCTGACCAAGACGTGGGAGGAGGTGCGGCGCGGCGGGCTCGCCGAGCTCGCCGGATGGGCCGCCGAGGGGGTCAAGGGTGAGATCACCATCGTCGTCGGCGGGGCCGAGCGCACGAGCATCTCCATCGAGGACGCGGTCGCCGAGGTGCTCTCCCGCAAGGACCGCGGGGCCCGGCTCAAGGACGTCTGCGCGGCCGTCGCGACCTCCACCGGCCACTCCAAGAAGGCGCTCTACGACGCCGTCGTCGACCACCGCAGGTCCCTCTCAGACTGAGGTGGGACAATCCCGGCCATGACCGAGCCGATGCCTGAGTCCGGCACCGACCTGCCCGTCGACACCGAGACCGCGGAGACCTCTGCCCAGGCGGCCGACGCCGCCGGCGAAGCCGCCGCCGGAGCCCGCGAGGCACACGCCGAGCACGGCGCCCGCCCCGGCACCGAGCGCACCGTCGTGCACCTGCTGCGCCACGGCGAGGTCGACAACCCGCACAAGGTCCTCTATGGCCGCCTGCCCGACTACCACCTGTCGGCGCTGGGCCGCGAGATGGCCGAGGCCGTCGCCGAGCACCTCGCCGACGCCGACCTCGGTCTCGTCGTGCACAGCCCCCTCGAGCGCACCGCCGAGACCGCGGCCCCGACGCTCGAGCGCCACGGACTCACCGCGATCGTGGACCCGCGGGTCATCGAGGCGGGCAACAAGTTCGAAGGGCGGCGCTTCCGCAAGCGGCTGCTCCTCGACCCGCGCCGCTGGTGGTGGCTGCGTGACCCCACGAAGCCGACCTGGGGCGAGCCCTACCGCGTCATCGGCAAGCGGATGATGGCCGCCATCGAGGACGCCCGTGACCACGCCCGCGGCCGTGAGGTGCTCATCGTCAGCCACCAGCTGCCGATCTGGACCATCCGCAGCGTCCTCGAGCAGCGCAACCTCTGGCACGACCCGCGCCGGCGCCAGTGCAACCTGGCCTCCCTCACCTCGGTGACCTTCACCGGCGACGAGGTCACCGACGTCACCTACAGCGAACCGGCGGCGCACCTCTACGCCCACGCCGCCACGACCCCCGGAGCCTGACCCCCCTTCGATGAGACACCACCGACTGACCCGCACCCTCGTCGCCGCGGTGAGCGCCCTCGCGCTCGCCGGCGGGGTCGCCGCCTGCGGTGAGTCCGCCTCCGAGAAGGCAGCCAAGGAGGTCGGCTCGCGCAACGGCGACGGGTCGATGACCCTCTTCGCCCCCGACGAGCGGGGCGAGCCGGTGCAGCTCGCCGGCGACACGATCGACGGCGCGACCTGGGACAGCGCCGACCAGCGCGGCAAGGTCGTCGTCGTCAACCTCTGGGCCAGCTGGTGCGGCCCGTGCGCCAAGGAGGCCCCCCACCTCGTCGAGGCCTTCGACGAGACGAAGGGGGAGGACGTCGAGTTCGTCGGGATCAACTACCGCGAGTCCTCCAAGGAGACCGGTCGCGCCCAGGGCGAGGAGTGGGGCTTCACCTGGCCCTCCGTCTACGACAAGTCAGGCAAGACCGCCATCGACATGCAAGGCAAGATGACGACCCAGCCGTCGACCGCGATCCTCGACCGCGACGGGCGGATCGCCGCCGTCGTCCTCGGCCCGGTGACCACCCAGACCCTCGTCGGCGCCGTCGAGGACACCCTGGCCGAGAGCGACTGATGCTCAGCGACCAGATCGCCGACGGTGCCCTGCCGCTGGCCGTGCTCGTCGCCGCGCTCGCGGGTCTCGTCTCCTTCGCGACGCCGTGCGTGCTGCCGCTCGTGCCCGGCTACCTCGGCTACGTCACCGGGCTGTCCGACGTGGCGCTCGAGCGGCGCAGCCGTGGCCGGATGGTGCTCGGCACGCTGCTCTTCATCCTCGGCTTCACCGCCGTCTTCATCCTGCTGTCGATGTTCGTCGCCGGCATCGGCCAGGTCCTCGGCGAGCAGCGCGAACTGCTCATGCGCATCGGCGGCGTGCTCGTCATCCTCATGGCCTTCGTCTTCCTTGGCGCCGGGTCGCAGCGCACCTGGCGCCTGCCCGTGCGGCCCGCCGCCGGCCTCGCCGGGGCGCCGGTCCTCGGCGCGGTCTTCGGCCTGGGGTGGGCCCCGTGCATGGGCCCGACCCTCGCGGCCGTGCTCACCCTCAACCTCGCCGGCGACGCGTCGACGACCCGAGCCGTCGTGCTCGCCGTCGCCTACTGCCTGGGGCTGGGCCTGCCCTTCGTCCTCATCGCGGCGGCCTACGAGCGGTGGGTTCCGGTCTCGGCCTGGCTGCGCCGACGCCAGCGGGCCATCCAGGTCACCGGCGCCGTCCTGCTCATCATCGTCGGCCTGCTGCTGCTCACCGGCGCGTGGGACGCGCTCACCCAGTGGCTGCAGACCCGCCTGCTCAGCGACATGGAGGTCTTCATCTGATGGCCCGCGAGACCCGGCCCGAGGTGACCCAGCCACGCCTGGGCGTCGTCGGCTACCTGCGATGGGCCTGGCGGCAGCTGACCAGCATGCGCACGGCGCTCTTCCTCCTCCTGCTGCTGGCCGTCGGTGCCGTGCCGGGGTCGGTCTTCCCCCAGCGCAGCATCGACCCCGCCCGCACCGCCGACTGGATCGCCCGCCACGAGACGACCGGCCCCTGGCTCGACAAGCTCGGCGCCTTCGAGGTCTACAGCTCGCCGTGGTTCTCCGCGATCTACCTGCTGCTCTTCATCTCGCTCATCGGCTGCATCGTCCCCCGCACCGGCGTGCACTGGCGGGCGCTGCGCAGCAAGCCGCCGCGCGCCCCCAAGCGTCTGGCGCGTCTGGAGGCCCACGCCTCCGGCGAGCTCGCGGGCGACCTGGCGTCGGCCCGTGAGGCGGTGACCCGGGTGCTGCGCCGGCGGCGCTTCCGCGTCGCGAGCCACGACGACGTCTCCGTCTCCGCGGAGAAGGGCTACGCCAAGGAGACGGGCAACCTCGTCTTCCACACCGCGCTCGTCACCCTGATCATCGGCGTCGCCGTCGGCCACCTGTGGGGCTGGAAGGCCGACGTCGTCGTCCCCTCGGGCGACTCCTTCGTCAACACGGTGACCCGCTACGACACCTTCGCCCCCGGCCCGCTCGTCGACGAGTCCTCGCTGTCTCCCTTCGCCATCGAGGTCGAGGAGATGACCGCCGACTTCAACGACCGAGAGCCGACGGCGCAGACCTTCGGCCAGCCGCGCGACTTCGAGGCCCACGTCAAGGTCACCGAGGCCGACGGCAATGCCTTCACCGACAGCGTCAAGGTCAACCACCCCCTGGAGATGCAGGACGCGACCGTCTTCCTCCTCGGCAACGGCTACGCGCCCGTCGTGACCGTCAAGGACGACGACGGCAAGGTCCTCTACCAGGGGGCCACCCCCTTCCTCGCGCAGGACGGCAACTACCGCTCGACCGGCGCGATCAAGGTCGGGGCGGCCTCGCCCGAGCAGTTCGGCTTCGTCGGCCTCTTCCTGCCGACCGCCTACATCGACCCCGACCAGGGGCCGATCTCGGTCTTCCCCGACACCAAGAGCCCCGCGCTCGCGATGAGCATGTACACCGGCGAGCTCTTCCCCGACGGGCGCCCGCAGTCGGTCTTCACGCTCGACACCGCGTCGATGACCAAGGTCGAGACGGCCGACGGCTCCGACCAGATGCGGCTGTGGCTCACCCCCGGCGAAGGGGCGAAGCTGCCCGGCGACCGCGGCACCATCACCTTCGACGGGGTCGAGCGCTTCGCCGGATTTTCGGTCCGGCACGACCCGGGCAAGGGGCTGACCCTGTGGTCGGCGCTCTTCGCCCTCGCCGGGCTCATCGCGACGTTGACGATCAAGCGCCGCCGCGTCTTCGTGCGACTCGTCCAGGAGGGCGACGTCGTGAGGGTCGACGTCGGCGGCATGAGCAAGGACGACGACGAGGGCCTCCTCGAGGTCGTCGAGGAGATCCGCGACGAGCTCGTGGGACAATCGAGGACATCATGACGAACGAGATGCTGGCCCAGTACGCCAACTACGCGCTGGCCTCGGCCGCGCTGGTCATCACCGTGGCCATGCTCTGCTACGCCTTCTACCTCTCGCAGGCCGTGCCCGTGCGCGAGCAGGCCGAGGTCGAGGCCAAGGTGCCCGCGACCGTCGGCGGCGGCGAGGGTGACGCCACGGCCGAAGGGGGCGCCGCCCCCGCCGCCGAGCCCGCCGAGACCTCCGCGCGGGCCCGCAAGGCCGCCGGCATCGCCGGCTCGCTGTCGTGGCTCGGCGCCTTCTTCCTGCTCGTCTCCTTCGCCTGCCGCGGCTTCGCCGTCGAGCGCTTCCCGCTGGGCAACCTCTTCGAGTTCAGCGTCGCGGGCGCCTTCTTCGCCATGGCCGTCTACTCGGTCGCCGGGCTGCGGCGTGACGTGCGGTGGCTCGGGGTCTTCGTCACCGCCTTCGTCGTCTTGCTGCTCATGGTCGCCTCGACCGCCTGGTACGTCGAGGCCGACGAGGTCGTCCCGTCGCTGAAGTCCTACTGGCTGCCGATCCACGTCACCGTGGCGACGCTCTCGGTCGGGATCTTCGTCGTCGGCGCCATCGTCAGCGCGCTGTACCTCATGAGCGACCGCGGCGTCGGCAACGAGCGCTTCTGGCGCAAGCTGCCCGAGGCCCCGGCGCTGGAGAAGTTCTCCTACTCGCTGCACATCATCGGCTTCCCGCTGTGGACCTTCACGCTCATCGCCGGCGCCATCTGGGCGCGCGAGGCGTGGGGCGCCTACTGGAACTGGGACCCCAAGGAGGTGTGGACCTTCGTCATCTGGACCGTCTACGCCGCCTACCTGCACGCCCGCGCGACGAAGAACACCTCGCGCCGCACCGCGAACTGGATCGCCATCGCCGGCTTCGCGTGCATCGTCATCAACTACACGGTCGTGAACTTCTACTTCATCGGCCAGCACAGCTACGCGCAGTGAGGTTCTGAGTACCCGTGGTCCGTTACACCCTGCTCCGCATGCTGATCTTCTTCGGCTGCCTCTCGCTGCTGTGGCTCGTCGGCCTGCGCGAGCCCAACGAGCTGCCCTGGCTCGTCGTCATCGCGGCCCTGCTGTCGATGGTCGTCTCGGCGATCGTGCTGCGGCCCTTCCGCGCGGAGATGATCGAGCAGATCCAGGCGCGCCAGGAGGCCAAGGCGCGAGCCCGCTCGGAGCGCCCCGACTCCGACGAGGCCGTCGAGGACGCTGCGCACGAGCGGGAGTCGGCGCCCGAGGGCGAGGAGCCCGAGACCTTCCGCTGAGGTGTGAGCGCTCGACTCGCCGGGGTCTCAGCGCGCGAGCGGCGCGAAGAGCCAGACCGCCCACATGAGCTCGGCGAAGCCGGTGAGGGCCAGCGCCGGGATGAGCTCCTTGCCCGTCGCTCCGCCGCGCACGGCCTGGATGCCGGGCCACGCGATGACCAGCCCGATGAGGCCGATCGGGGCCCAGGGTCGCCAGATCGCCATGAGCAGGGTGCACACGACGGCGACGGCGAAGAGCCCGAGGTAGAGCTGCCGGGTGCGCGCGTCGCCGAGGCGCACGGCGAGCGTCGTCTTGCCGGTCACCGAGTCGGTGGGGATGTCGCGCAGGTTGTTGGCGACGAGGATCGCGCTGGCGAGCGAGCCGACCGCGATCGCGCCGAGCACACCGACCGCGGTGATGCCCCCGATCTGGGTGAACTGCGTGCCGAGCGTGGCGACCAGCCCGAAGAAGACGAAGACGTAGACCTCGCCGAGGCCGCGGTAGCCGTAGGGGTTGTCGCCGCCGGTGTAGCGCCACGCGGCGAGGATCGCCAGCGCGCCGATCGGCAGGAGGATCCACGCCTGGCTCAGCGCGACGAGCGCGAAGCCGGCGAAGGCGCCGAGCCCGAAGAAGGAGAAGGCCGCGATCTTGACGTTGTCAGGATTGGCCAGGCGCTGCCCGACGAGCCGCACCGGGCCGACGCGCTCCTCGTCGGTCCCGCGGATGCCGTCGCTGTAGTCGTTGGCGTAGTTGACGCCGATCTGCAGGCAGCACGAGACGATGAGCGCCAGCAGTGCGAGGCCGAGGTTGGCCCCCTTCGTCCCCTCCTCGAGATCACGGTTGGCCGCTGCCGCAGCGGTACCGACGATGACGGGGGCGAGTGCTGCGGGGAGGGTTCGCGGACGGGCGCCGGCGACCCACTGCTTGATGGTGGCCACGAGAGGCGATCTTACGAGGCGCTCAGCCCCCGACCAGACGCGCCACGGCGGCCCGGTCCGGCTTGCCCGGCCCGCGCATCGGCAGCTCGGGCACGACGACGACGCGGCGGGGGAGCGCGGCGGCCTCGAGGTGGGGCCGCAGCATCTCGCGGATCTCGGCGACCCCGGCGTCCGGGACCGGCCCGGGCGGCGGTCCGCCCGGCGAGGTGACCGCCGCCAGCGCGACGGCCTGGCCCCACTCGGGGTCGGGTACGCCGACGACGACCGCCTCGGTCACGGCGGGCACATGGGCGAGGACGGCCTCCTCGACGACGCGCGGCGCGACCTTGAGGCCGCCGGTGTTGATGAGGTCGTCGGCGCGGCCGGTGACGCTCACCCGGCCCCGGCCGTCGACGGAGCCGAGGTCGCCGGTGCGAAACCAGCGCTGGCCCCCTTCGTCACGGAAGGCTCCGGTCTCGACCCCGAGGTAGCCGTGGGCGACGACCGGGCCGCCGATCTCGAGGGCGCCGGCGGCGTCGGTGCGCACGGCGACCCCCTGGAGCGGCTGCCCGTTGTAGATGCAACCGCCGGCGGTCTCGGACATGCCATAGGTGGTCACCACGCGCACGCCCTCAGACCGGGCGCGGTCGAGCAGCGCCGCCGGGGTGGCGGCCCCACCGACGAGGACGGCGTCGAAGCGCCGCAGCGCCTCGAGTCCGAGCGGGTCGTCGACGAGCCGGGCGAGCAGGGTCGGCACGAGCGAGGTGTAGCGCCGCTGCGCGTGCATGCCCGCCGCCGCCTCCACCAGCGCGAAGGGGGTGACCGCCGACGGGTCGAGCGCCACCGGGGTGGTGCCGGCGGCGATGCTGCGCAGCAGCACCTGCAGCCCGGCGATGTGGTGCGGCGGCAGCGCGAGCAGCCACTGGCCGTGCCCGCCGAGCCGCTGGGCGGTGGCCTCCGCGCTCGCGATGAGGTTGGCGGCGGTGAGCAGCGAGAGCTTGGGCGTGCCGGTCGAGCCGGAGGTCGCGATGGCGACGGCCAGGTCGTCGGGCAGCTCGCCCTCGGGCAGGCTCGGGTGCTCGCCGGGGGCGTGCGGGTGGATCGGCGCGGTGCCGGTCAGCGCCTGCTCGAGCGAAGGGAGCGCTTCGAGCGCGGCCGGGCCGGGCGGCAGGGGGAGTGGGGTGATGGGCATCAGAAGTACCAAGGGAAGGGCGACCAGTCCGGGTCACGCTTCTCGAGGAACTGGTCACGCCCCTCGACCGCCTCGTCGGTCATGTAGGCCAGGCGGGTCGCCTCGCCGGCGAAGACCTGCTGGCCCATGAGCCCGTCGTCGGTGAGGTTGAAGGCGAACTTGAGCATCCGGATCGCGGTGGGCGACTTCGCCATGATCTCGCGGGCCATCCGCAGCCCCTCGACCTCGAGCTCCGCGTGGTCGACGACCGCGTTGACCGCGCCCATCTCGTACATCTCCTGGCCGGTGTAGGCGCGGCCGAGGAAGAAGATCTCGCGAGCGCGCTTCTGCCCCACCATCTTCGCGAGGTAGGCGCTGCCGTAGCCGCCGTCGAAGGAGCCGACGTCGGCGTCGGTCTGCTTGAAGCGCGCGTGCTGGCTGGCGAGGGTCATGTCGCAGACGACGTGCAGCGAGTGCCCGCCGCCGGCGGCCCACCCGCCGACCAGCGCGATGACGACCTTGGGCATGGTGCGGATGAGGCGCTGGACCTCGAGGATGTGGAGGCGCCCCCCTTCGGCCTTGACCCGACGCTCGTCGATGCCGGCCGCGGAGTCGTCGCCACCGGGGTCGGCGGCGTACTGGTAGCCGGAGCGGCCGCGGATGCGCTGGTCGCCGCCGGTGCAGAAGGCCCAGCCCTCGGTCGTCGCACTGCTGCCCTCGCGTGGGGTCGGGCCGTTGCCGGTCAGCAGGACGACGCCGACATCGGGGGTGCGGCGGGCGTGGTCGAGGGTGCGGTAGAGCTCGTCGACGGTGTGCGGCCGGAAGGCGTTGAGGATCTCCGGCCGGTCGAAGGCGATGCGCACGCAGCCGACGTCCTTGGCGCGGTGGTAGGTGAGGTCGGTGAGGTCCTCGAAGCCGGGGACCACCTCCCAGGCCTGCGGGTCGAAGGTCTCGCTGACGTTGTCCAGTGCGCTCACGGGGGCGAGCCTAACGACCGCAGGTCGAAGGGGGCGCCCCCGTCAGGCGACGAGGCTGACGAGCAGGACCATCGGCAGCGAGACCACGGCGCCCAGCGAGGTGGCCAGGGTGAGCGTCTTGAGCGCGCCCTTGGTCGACAGCCCGAGCAGGCTCTTGAACATCCAGAAGAAGTTGCTGTTGACGTGCAGGGCAAACATCGCGCCGGAGGCGATGGCGAGCGCGACGACGACCGGCGAGACACCGGTCGAGGCGACGACCGGGCCGATGATGCCCGAGGCGGTGATCGCGCCGACCGACACCGAGCCGATGGCGAAGTGCAGCAGCGCCGCGATGAACCACGCGAGCAGCACCGTGACGAGGACCGGGGCGCCGGCGTCGGCGGAGAAGAGGCCCTCGAGGGTCTTGTCGAGACCGGTCTCGGTGATGACGGCGCCGAGCGAACCGCCGATGCCGGTGATGAGCAGGATCTCGCCGGTCGTGCGGAAGCCGCCCGAGAGGGCCTGCTCGGTGCCGTCCGAGCCGAGCGTCGAGCGGCCGATGACGAAGGCGATGAGCAGGCCGACGAAGAGGGCGATGTTGGCGTCACCGACGAAGGCGATGGCCCCGTTGCTCGCGTCGAAGAGGTCCATGAAGGCGCCGAAGGCGATGAGCACGAGCGGGACGAGGATCGGGGTGAGGCGCAGCAGCAGCGGCAGGCGCAGGGCCCGCTCGGGCACGGCGTCAGGGTCGTCGAGGTCGGCGTCGGCGGAGCTGCCGGTGCTCTCGTGCCCGATCTCCCCGCGGGCGAGGTAGGCGGCGTGGCCCGGGTTGTCGGGGTGCTCCTCCTCGTCCGGGTCGATGTCGGTGCGCTCGTCCCAGAAGCTCGTCTGCAGCAGCATCCGGAAGAGGAAGGTCGTGAGCAGGGCCGTGGCGATGCCGATCGGGGCGCCGAAGATCAGGTACTCGCCGAGCGGGAGCTTCAGCTGCCCGGCGACGGCGACCGCGGCCAAGCCCGGCACGACGAAGACGTAGCCGGCGAAGATGCCGATGCCGATCGCGCCGGCCAGCCACGGCAGGCCCTTGCGCCGGTCGACGACGGGCGCCGCCTGGCGGGCCATCGGGGAGGCGAGGACGACCTGCACGTCGACGTAGATCGAGGGGAAGACCGCCGAGAGCGCCGCGGCCATCGCGTAGGGCAGCTTGCGCCCGACCCGGCGGGCGATGACCTCGACGAGCGCGCGGAAGGTCCCCGTCGCCTGCAGCAGCGAGCCGATGAGCACGCCGAAGCCGATGAGCAGACCGACCTCGCCCATGATCTCGCCGAAGCCGGTCGTGATGGCCGCGACGGTGTCGGCGGCCCCGACGCCGGCGGAGAGACCGAGGAAGACCGACGAGATGATCAGCGAGATCACCGGGTCGACCTTGAACCGGAGGATGAGCACGATCGCCAGGGCGATCGCGACGAGCGTCAGTGCGATGTCCACCCGAGAGACCCTACGTGGCTGTGACTACACTCACACGTCGGCATCGACCCAGCAGTCCACGGCAGGAGCAGCACGTGTCCACCCCAGCACGCGAACCCCAGGTCAGCACCGGCAGGTGGTCGCTCGTCGGCCCCGGCATCGTCGTGGCCGCGACGGGTGTCGGCGCGATCGACCTCGTCGCAACCCTCATCGCCGGCAGCAAGTACGAGTACGGCCTCATGTGGTGCGTCGTCGTCGGCTGCATCATGAAGATCGTCCTCGTCGAGGGCGCCGGCCGGTACAGCCTGGCGAGCGGACGCACGATCTTCGAAGGGTGGTCCAGCCTCGGTCGATGGACGCACGTGTACTTCGTGCCGTACATCGTCATCTGGGGCTTCGTCTACGGCGCGGCGGCGATGGCCGGCACGGGGCTGCCGCTCCACTCCCTCTTCCCGGTCCTCGGGGTGACGTGGTGGGGGATCATCGCCGGTCTGACCGGCGCCGCCCTCGTCTGGCTCGGCCGCTACGGCGTCTTCGAGAAGGTCTGCGCGGCACTCGTCGGCCTGATGTTCGTCACGATGTGCGGCGCCGCGATCATGACGCTGCCCAACCTGCTCGACGTGCTCGCCGGCATCAAGCCGTGGATCCCCGACGGGGGCCTGGTCAACGTGCTGGCGCTCGCCGGCGGTGTCGGCGGCACGATCACCCTGGCCGCCTACGGCTACTGGCTGCGCGAGAAGGGCTGGGACACCCCCGGACACGTGCGGGTCATGCGCATCGACAACACGGTCGCCTACGTCATCACCGGCATCTTCGTGCTCGCCACCCTCGTCGTCGGTGCCGAGCTGCTCTACTCGGCGCAGATCGCCGTCGAGGACGGGGACAAGGGGCTGCTCGACCTGTCGACGGTCCTGGCAGACCGGTACGGCGACTGGGCCGGCAAGGTCTTCCTCGTCGGCTTCTTCGCGGCGGCGATGTCCTCGCTGCTCGGGGTGTGGAACGGCGTCTCGCTGATGTTTGCCGACCTCGTCGGTCACCTGCGCGGCCTGGCCGAGGACGACCCGGCGCGACGCGCCGGAGGCACCTGGTACCGCGCCTACATCCTGTGGCTGACGATCCCACCGATGGCGATGCTCTTCCTCGGCAAGCCGATCTGGCTGATCCTCGCCTACGGCGTCCTCGGCGCGCTCTTCATGCCCTTCCTGTCGGTCACCCTGCTCTGGCTGCTCAACACCGACCGGGTGCCGGAGCAGTGGCGCAACCGCTGGCCGGCCAACGTCGCCCTCGTCCTGTGCGCGGCGGCCTTCGCCGCCCTGGCCGTCAACGAGCTCACCAAGGCGATCAGCAAGGTCATGTGACCCGCGTCGGGCAGGCTGTCCCCATGGCGACCACACAGTCGACCCGGGTGCGCCGGGCAGTCCAGCGGTACGCGGCGAGCATCGACGAGCTGCGGGGGGTCACCGACGCCTACGTGGCGCTGGTGACCCGGCTGCTCGACGACGCGGGCATCAACTACCTGACCGTGAGCGGGCGGACCAAGACGGTCGAGTCCTTCGCGGGCAAGGCCGCGCGGCGGCTGCCGGGTGGGCGCCTGGCGCACCCCAAGCCGCTCACCGACATCACCGACCAGATCGGGGTCCGGGTCGTCACCTACGTCCTCGCCGACGTCGACGCCGTGGCGCAGCTGCTCTCCTCCCAGCTCACGGTGCTCGAGGACCGCGACATGGGTCAGGAGACGGCGGCGGCCGGCCGCTTCGGATACTCCAGCCGTCACCTGCTCGTGGGGCTGGGCGAGGACCGGGAGGAGCCGGGCATCCCGCGCGAGCGCCCCGCGTCGGTGCAGATCCGCACGGTGCTCCAGCACGCGTGGGCGGAGTTCGAGCACGACGTGCGCTACAAGGGGTCGGTCTCCGCGGAGCACGCGCCCGACTTCGACCGCCGCTTCACGCTCGCCGCCGGGTTGCTCGAGCTCGCCGACCAGCAGTTCTCCTCGATCCGCGACCGGCACCGTGACGAGCTGTCCTCGCCGACCGAGGACGACGACGACCCGCGGATCGGGGCGACCGACCTCGCCGCCTTCCTCGCCGGGCAGTTCGTCGACGCCGGGTGGTCGCGCACCGACCACTACGCGTGGATCAGCGGGCTGCTCCTCGAGCTCGGCATCAGCTCGCTCTCCGAGCTGCGTGAGGTGCTGCGCGAGGTCGACGTGCCCGCGATCGACGCGCACATGGGCTACCGCTACCCGCCCGGCGCCGTGCGCCGTCTCGACGACGCACTCCTGTCCGTCTACGGCGAGCGGTACATCGAGCTGCACGGCAATGCCCACCGGCTCGCGCTCCTGCGGGCCCGGCTCGCCCGGCTGTCGGACTAACGTCGGGGGCATGGCCCTGCACCTCTACTCCCTGACCGTCGACGCCCGCGACCACCGGGCCCTCGCCCGCTGGTGGGCCGACGTACTCGGGTGGCGGATCGGCTACGAGGACGAGCACGAGTGCGAGGTGCTGCCACCAGAGGCGAGCGAGGACCCGGTCGACGACACGGCCACGTGGCTGGCGCGGCGCTCGATGCTCTCCTTCGTCCCGGTACCCGAGGGCAAGACGGTCAAGAACCGTCTCCACATCGACCTCGCACCGCACGTCGGTCAGGACCGCGATGCCGAGATCGAGGCACTGCTGGCGAAGGGAGCCACCCGCGCCGCCGTCGGCCAGGACGACGACGAGGTCACATGGACCGTCCTCGCCGACCCCGAGGGCAACGAGTTCTGCGTGCTCTCGAGCCGAGACCGATGAGCCCCGCGGTCGCCGTCGACGAGCTGCTCGACGGGCTGCACGTCGTCACCCTGCCCCTGCGCACCCGATTTCGTGGCGTCACCGAGCGCGAGGTCGCGCTCGTGCGGGGGCCGCGCGGCTGGGGGGAGTTCGCCCCCTTCGTCGAGTACGCACCGCAGGAGGCCGCGCGCTGGCTCGACGCGGCCGTCGAGGCGGCCTGGCAGGGCTGGCCGGAGCCGCGGCGGGCCAGGGTGCCGGTCAACGCGACCGTGCCCGCCGTGCCCGCAGCCGACGTCGCCGAGGTCGTCGCCCGCTACGACGGGTGCACGACGGCGAAGATCAAGGTCGCCGAGCGGGGCCAGGGCGAGCAGGACGACCTCGACCGCGTCGCAGCGGTCCGCGAGGCCATGGGGCCCGACGCCCGACTGCGGGTGGACGCCAACGGCGGCTGGTCCCTGACCGAGGCCGTCGACGTGCTGACCCGACTGGCCCACTTCGGCCTGGAGTACGCGGAGCAGCCCTGCGCCGACGTGCACGACCTCGCCCGGCTGCGGGTCGAGCTCGCCCGGCGCGGGGTCGACGTGCCGGTGGCGGCCGACGAGTCGATCCGCAAGGCGGAGGACCCGCTCGAGGTCGCTCGCCTCGAGGCGGCGGACGTCGTCGTCGTCAAGGTCGCCCCGCTCGGAGGAGTCGCCCACGCGCTCGAGGTCGTCGCCGACTGCGGGCTGCCGGCCGTCGTCTCCTCAGCCATCGACTCGAGCGTCGGTCTGCGGGCCGGGGTCGCGCTCGCGGCGGCCCTGCCCGACCTCGGGCACGCGTGCGGTCTCGGGACGGGCGCACTCCTGGCCGCCGACGTCAGCCGGGAGCCTCTGCTGCCGGCGGAGGGGGCGCTGCCCGTCCGGGAGGTCGTCGTCGACCCGGACCTGCTCGCCCGGCACGCGGCGGCGCCCGCACGGGTGGACTGGTGGCGGGAGCGGGTGCGGGCTGCGAGCGCGGCGCGCACCTGATCCACAGCCGGCGCCCGGCGCGTCCGCCCGTGCACAGTCCGCAGGCGAGTCCGGCGGAGGTGGCCGAGCCGCGGTGAGGTGGACCCATGGACACGGGGACACTGCTCCCGGGGGAGCTGACGACGACCGCCGACCGCCTCGAGCGCTGTGCCGCACGGCTCGAGGTGACGTCGCTGCAGGTGCGGGTCGCGACCGCCACGACCTGGCGGGGCGAGGCCGCGACGCTGCACCGTGAGCGGGTCGTCGAGCACGCCGACGACATCGCGGCTCTCGCCGAGCGGGTGCGTCGGGCTGCGCAGCGCGTGCGCACGCTGCAGCACGTCGCGGAGCAAAGGCTCGACCTCGTCGGTGCCGTCGACCTGACCGCGGGGGTCGGCCGGTGAGCGCCATCGAGGTGTCGGGTGGAGCGGCCGGCCTGTCTGTCGGGCTCGACGAGCTCGAGGAGTCGGCTCGTCGCCTGCGCAGCCTGGCGCTCGACCTCGGCGAGGTCGCGGCGTCGATCGGCCTCGCCGCCACGGACCCCCGGCTCGCGCTGGCCGGGCTGCTCGCCCCGGTGGAGTACCTCGCCGCCGAGGGTGCGCTGCTCGGCTGCATCGGGCCGCACGGTGCCGCCGGTGCCGCTGCTGACGTCACGGCGACCGCGCTCGCGACGACGACGGCGGTCCGGACCTACCGCGGGGCCGAGGAGGCGGTGGAGTCGCTCGCCGACGGCATCGCGACGCAGGCGGGTGCCTGGGTGGGGCGCACGATCGCCCCCGTGGCACTCGGCGTCGGGCTGGCCGTCGCTCCGGTCGTCCCGCTCGTGCTCGCGGTCCCCGGCGCGCGCGACGCCGTGGTGGGCGTCGGTCTGGGGCTCGGCGAGGGGATCGACCAGATCGTGCTCGACCACCCGTGGATCGTCCCGGCCGCCGCCGACGGCCTCGACGGGCTCCTGCTCGGACTCGGGCAGGGACTGCCGGTACTCGGGCTGTGGCTCGCCTGGCGCAGCGGACGAGCCGGGGCCGTCTACCCGCCGCGCACCCAGACGGAGGCGCTCGGCGTCGTGCTCGCCGCGACGCGCGGGGTGGTCCTCGACGAGTCCGGGCGGCACGCGACCGTGCGCGCCCGCGAGCCGCAGGTCGGGGTGCGCCCGCGCGGGATCGCCGATCTCGTCGCGGGGGACGGGCCGACGTCGGGTCGGTCTCGGGTGCGCGTCACGGGGATCCCGCAGCCCGACGGCGGGTGGGCGTGGGTCGTCGACGTGCCCGGCACCCAGACCTTCGACCCGAGGTCGGGCGACAACCCGTGGGACATGACGAGCAACGTGCTCCTCGTCGCCGGGCGGCAGACCGCGACGATGACGGCCGTGGTGAGCGCGCTCGAGGACTCCCGCCGCCGGGTCGGCGACACCGGGCCGCCGCGCGTCATGCTGACCGGTCACAGCCAGGGCGGACTCGTCGCCGCGGCGCTCGCCGCGGACCCGCGCCTGCGCGATCGCCTCGGCGTTACCCACGTCGTCACCTCGGGGGCACCGATCGCCTCGCTCGACGTGCCACCGGAGGTCTCGGTCCTCAGCATCGAGCACACCGAGGACCCCGTGCCCGCGCTCGAGGGGGCGGACAACCCCGACCGGGCGAGCTGGGTGACGGTCGAGCGCTCCCTCGCCGACGAGCTCGGCGAGGACGGGCGGGCGACGCAGGCCCACGACAACGGTCGCTACGCCGAGACCGCGCAGCTCGTCGACGCCAGCGACGACCCGTCGATCACCGCCTGGCGCGCCGACGCGGTGCCCTACCTCGGCGACGGTCCCGGGGCGACGGTGACGACCGACTACGACGTCGCGCGCCGGTGAGATCCGTGCGGTGGCAGGATCGTGCGGGTGCATCCCTCGACGACCGGCGCCCGCGTGCTCCTCGACGAGCTCGTCCGACTCGGTGTCGGCGAGCTCGTCCTCTGCCCCGGCTCCCGCTCGGCGCCGCTCGCGTACGCCGCGCACGAGCTCGAGCGGCAGGGCCGGCTGCGGCTGCACGTTCGTGTCGACGAGCGCAGCGCAGCCTTCCTCGCGCTCGGTCTGGCGAAGACCTCACGACGCCCCGCCGCCGTCGTCACGACGAGCGGCACCGCCGTCGCCAACCTCCACCCCGCCGTGCTCGAGGCCCACCACGGTGCCGTGCCGCTGCTGCTGCTCACCGCCGACCGGCCCCCCGAGCTGCGTGGTGTCGGGGCCAACCAGGCGACCGACCAGGTCGGGGTCTTCGGCGGCCACGTGCGCCTCGCGCTCGAGCTCGAGACGCCGAGCGACCCCGCCAGGCAGGAGCCGGCCTGGCGCACCGCGGCCGCGCGGGCCGTCGCGGCGGCCACCGGCGCCCTGGCAGGACCCGGGTCCGCTGGCCCCGTGCACCTCGACCTGCCCTACCGTGACCCGCTGGCCCCGGCGTCGCTCGTCGGGTCGGCGGGCCCGGACCCGGCGGCTCCCGAGCCGTCGGACGCCTGCCCCCGGGTGGAGCTGCCGGCCCCCGCGACCGTGACCGACGGGGCCGGGTCACCGCTGCCGCACGAGCCGGACACGCTCGTCGTCATCGGCGAGCTGCCCACCGCCGAGCAGCGACGGGCGGCCCTCGACTGGGCCGCCCACCACGGCGCCCCGGTCATCGCCGAGCCGGGGCCGGGCACGCACCACCTCGTCCTGCCCCACGGCGACCTGCTCCTCACGGCGACCGACTGGGTGGGGGAGCACCTGCCCCGGCGCCTGCTCGTCGTCGGGCGACCGACCCTCGGCCGGTCCGTCCCGGCGCTTACCCGCGCCCCCGGGCTGCGCGTCGAGGTCGTCACCTCCGGCGAGCCCGGCGCGGACGGCTGGGCCGATGCCGCGCACGCGGCCTCCGCGGTCCACCCCTTCGCCGCACTGCGGCTCACGGGGGAGGAGGTGGGGGTGACCCCCTTCGCCAGGACCTGGCTGGAGGCCGGAGAGCGGATCGCCGCCGCCGTCCCGATTGAGGCCGGTGGGCCCGCGACCGCTCGCGCCCTGCACGAGACGCTGCTGCCGGGCGCCGCGCTCTTCGTCGGCAGCTCGAGCGTCGCCCGCGACCTCGCCCACGGGGTCGCCCACCCACGGCCCGATGTCGAGGTCGTCACCAGCCGGGGGCTCGCAGGCATCGACGGCTGCGTCTCGACGGCGATCGGGCTCGCCCTCTCCCGCCCCGCGCCGACGGTCGCGCTGCTCGGGGACCTGACCTTCCTCCACGACGCCAACGGCCTGCTCATCGGCCCCGCCGAGCCGCGGCCGGACCTGACGATCGTCGTGCTCGACGACGACGGCGGCAGCATCTTCACCACGCTCGAGTACGGCGCGCCGGAGCTCGCGGGGTCGCTGTCGAGGCTCTTCACCACGCCCACCGGGACGGACATCGGTCTGCTCTGCGCGGCCCACGGCGTGCCGGCGACGACCGCCTGGACCACCGACGAGCTCGCCGGGCTGCTCCGTCAGCCCAGCCCGGGCATCCGGGTCATCCGGGTGCCCGTGAGCGGCAGCGGGCGGCGGGCAGCCGGCCAGCGGGTGCGGGCCGCCGTGGCCGCGGCGCTCGGCTGAGGACTCAGCCGCCCAGCGCGGTGCGCATCGGTAGCAGCTTGGCGATCGACTCGGCGACCTCGTCGGCCGCCACCGAGCCGGCGACGATCCCGCAGCCGGCGTACAGCCGCAGCGACTGCGCGCTCTCGTACCACCCGCAGCGCAGCGCGATGCCCCACTCGCCGTCGCCGGAGGCATCCATCCAGCCCACGGGGCCGGCGTAGCGCCCGCGGTCCATCTGCTCGAGCTCGGCGATGACGTCGTCGGCGTCACGGGTGGGGGTGCCGCACACGGCGGCGGAGGGGTGCAGCGAGGCGGCGAGGGCCAGCGAGGTCGACCGGTCGTCGACGACGCCGGCGACGTCCGTCGCCAGGTGCATGACGTTGTTGAGGTGGAGGACGAAGGGGGAGTCCGGCACGTTGATCGACGACGTGTGCGCGGCGAGCGCGTCGGCCACCGACCGCACCGCGTACTCGTGCTCCTCGAGGTCCTTGCTGCTCCGGGCGAGCGACCCGGCGAGGGCCAGGTCGTGGCTGTCGTCCCCGGTGCGGCGGATCGTCCCGGCAAGGACGCGGGAGGTGACCAGCCCGCGCTCGAGGCGCACGAGCATCTCGGGCGTCGCGCCGACGAGGCCGTCGACGGCGAAGACCCAGGTCGTGTCGTAGTCCTCCGCGAGCCGGGTGAGGACCCACCGCGGGTCGATGCGGCGGGAGGCGCTGGCCTGGACGGCTCGGGCGAGCACGACCTTGTCGAGCGCTCCGGCGCTGATCCGGGCGACGGCCTCCTCGACGGCGAGCGCCCACGAGGGGGCGTCGAGGTCACGGTCGACGAAGTCGACCTCGCCGGGGCTGGTCGGGGCGGGCTGCGGCGTGAGCGGCTCGTCGGCCGGCGGCACCGTGGCGTCGGTCGTCGTGGTCGTCACCCAGGCGAGGTCCCCCCGGCGGCCGACGACGACCTCGGGGACGACGAGCACCGACTCGGTCTCCGACCGACGTGAGTAGGCCATGGAGCCGAAGGCGATCGGGCCGGTGCCCGGCTCGTCCACGTCGTCGCGGACGATGGCCTCGGCGGTGACGGCCCGCCACCACTCCTGGGCGCGCTCGAAGCGGTCGGCACCGGTGGCGCGGAAGGTCGCGACCCGGCCCCACCCGACGAAGCCCTCGCCCCTGCGGACCCACGAGACGATGTCGCCGGCGTCCTGCGGCTCGGGCAGGAGGGCGAGCAGGTCGCCGACGCGCGAGACGGGGACGGAGACGGTGCGCACGACCAGCGCGGGGTGCGGGGTGCCGACGGGGGTGGGGTCGGCGGCAGGCGAAGGTGAGGTCATGGCGGGCAACAGCCTACGACCGCGGGTGCGAAGATGAGGACATGAGCCGCGCCACCCTGCAGAAGGACCCCAAGGACGTCGCCGCGATGTTCGACGAGACCGCCGCGAAGTACGACCTGATGAACGACGTCATGTCGCTGGGTCAGACGCGGCTGTGGCGTCGGGCCGTCCTCGCGGCCATCGACCCCGGGCCGGGTGAGCGGATCCTCGACATCGCCGCCGGCCCCGGCAGCTCCTCGCTGCCGCTGCGGCGTGCGGGCGCCCAGGTCGTCTCCGCCGACTTCTCCCTCGGGATGCTGCGGCAGGGGCTCAAGCAGAGCCCGCAGCTGGACTTCACCGCCGCCGACGCGACCCGCCTCCCCTTCGCCGACGCCTCCTTCGACGTCGTGACGATGTCCTTCGGCTTCCGCAACGTCGTGCGGCCGGAGGTGGCGCTCGAGGAGTTCCTGCGCGTGACCCGGCCGGGGGGTCGGCTGCTCATCTGCGAGTTCAGCCAGCCGGTCAACAAGGCCTTCCGCACCGTGTACTCGGAGTACCTCATGGCGGCCTTCCCGCCCGTCGCGCGGCGGCTGAGCTCCAACCCGGAGTCCTACGTCTACCTCGCGGAGTCGATCCAGAGCTGGCCCGCGCAGGAGCCGCTCGCCCGCATGGTCGCCGGCGCCGGGTGGTCCGAGGTGGAGTGGCGCAACCTGACGGGTGGGGTCGTCGCGCTCCATCGAGCGGTGAAGGCGTAGCGAGGCACGAGCGAAGCCTGAACGCGACCACGGGACCGGGCGACCAAAGGTTAGGTGTACCTGCGTGAGCGGCAAGGTTTCCGGCGGGTAGTGTCTCCCGCGATCGTGAAATGCTTCACAAGCAGCTGAGGAACTTCCGTGACCAGTGCACTGCCTGCGGCCGATGGTGACCGCAGTGTCGACGTCATCGTCGTCGGAGCCGGGCCGGGTGGCAGCGCCACCGCCGCCTGGCTGGCGAAGGCGGGCAAGGACGTCGTCCTGCTCGAGAAGTCACGCTTCCCCCGCGACAAGATCTGCGGCGACGGCCTGACCCCGCGCGCGGTGCGCCAGCTCATCAACCTCGGTGTGCCCCTGTCCGAGACGGACGGGTGGGCCCGCAACCAGGGCCTGCGGATCATCGGTGGCGGCATGCGGCTGCAGCTCGACTGGCCGGACGTCACCTCCTTCCCCGGGTACGGCATGGTCCGGGCCCGTGCGGACCTCGACGAGGTGCTGGCCCGGCACGCCGCGGCGTGCGGTGCCGAGCTGCTCGAGGGGCGCAACGTCTCCGAGCCAGTCCGCGACGAGAGCGGCCGCATCGTCGGCGTGGTCGCCAAGGTCGTCGACGAGCGGGGCCGCGCGACGGGTGAGACCGAGACCTACCGGGCGCCGGTCGTCGTCGCCGCCGACGGCGTCTCCTCCCGCCTGTCGGTGAAGATGGGCCGCGAGAAGCGCGAGGACCGGCCGATGGCCGTCGCGGTGCGCGCCTACTACGAGACCCCCCGTCACGACGACGCCTACCTCGAGAGCCACCTCGAGCTGTGGTCGACGACGCCCGAAGGGGGGCGCATCCTCATGCCGGGCTACGGCTGGCTCTTCGGCCTCGGTGACGGTCGCTCCAACGTCGGCCTGGGTGTCCTCAACACCTCCGAGGCCTTCGGCCGCACCGACTACAAGGACGTCATGCGTCGCTGGGTCGAGACGATGCCGGCGGAGTGGGGCATCAACGAGGACACGATCACCGGCGAGATCACCGCCGCGGCCCTGCCCATGGCCTTCAACCGGCAGCCGCTCTACGCCGACGGCCTCATGCTCGTCGGCGACGCCGGTGGCATGGTCAACCCCTTCAACGGCGAGGGCATCGACTACGCGCTCGAGGCCGGGCACGCCGCGGCCGAGACGATCGTCCAGGCGCTGGCGCGGCCGAGCGCGGCGGAGCGCGAGCGGGTGCTCGCCTCGTACATCGGCCGGATGAAGGACATGCACGGTGGCTACTTCACCCTCGGCGCGCAGTTCGCCAAGCTCATCGGCCGCCCCGAGATCATGCGACTGGCGACGAAGTACGGCCTGCCGCGGCCGACGCTCATGAAGTTCATGCTCAAGCTCATGGCCAACCTGCCGGAGGAGAAGGGCGGCGGTCTCGACGACCGTCTGGTGCACCTCATGACGAAGGTGGCCCCCAATGCGTGAGCCGGCCGCGATCGTGTCGCGGGTCACCCCTAGGATCGTGCGTGGCGTGCATCACAGATCAGGAAGCGAGGCGCAGTGATGAACCCGTACATCCCGCTGCTCATCCTCTTCGCGCTCGGCCTCGGCTTTGCCCTGGTGTCGGTCGGGACGAGTCTCGTCGTCGGTCCGGCGCGGTACAACGTCGCCAAGGCCCAGGCGTACGAGTGCGGCATCCAGCCGACACCGCAGGCGGAGGAGGGCGGCCGCTTCCCGGTGAAGTACTACCTCACCGCCATGCTGTTCATCATCTTCGACATCGAGGCGCTCTTCCTCTACCCCTTCGCCGTCGCCTTCGACGAGCTGGGGGCGTTCACGCTCGGTGCCGTGGTGCTCTTCCTGTTCAACGCGTTCTTCATCGCCGACGCCTACGTGTGGCGTCGCGGTGGGTTCGAGTGGGACTGACGAGGACGGAGAAGGATCAATGGGGATCGAAGAGAAGCTGCCGGCCGGGATCGCGCTGACGACCGTCGAAAACCTTGCGGGCTACATGCGCAAGGCGTCGATCTGGCCCGCGACCTTCGGGCTGGCCTGCTGCGCCATCGAGATGATGGCCGTCGGCACGCCGCACTACGACCTGGCCCGCTTCGGCATGGAGCGCTTCGCGGCGACGCCGCGCCAGGCCGACCTGATGATCGTCGCCGGTCGCGTGAGCAACAAGATGGCCCCGGTCGTGCGCCAGGTCTACGACCAGATGGCCAACCCGAAGTGGGTCATCTCGATGGGTGTGTGCGCCAGCTCGGGCGGCATGTTCAACAACTACGCGATCGTCCAGGGCGTCGACCACATCATCCCCGTCGACATCTACCTGCCGGGCTGCCCGCCGCGGCCGGAGATGCTGCTCAACGCGATCATCACCCTGCACGAGCAGATCCAGAGCACCCCGCTGGGGGTCAACCGGGTCGCCGCTGCCCGCGCCGCCGAGCAGGCCGCGCTGGGCGCCACCCCGACGGAGCTGCAGCCCCCGACGCACGACCACGAGGGCCTGCTCGGAAGGAACCTCCTCGCATGAGTGACGAGCTCGACACGCCCGCCGAGGGCGTCCACCCGGACGGCGTCGGCCTGAGCGGCACGGCCAACAAGGGCTTCCCGTCGACGCAGGGCCTGACCGGCGGCAACCAGCCGGTCGAGTACAGCAACGTCGAAGGGGAGGGGGCCGGCGAGGTCGACCCCGCGCACGCCCCCGTCGTGCGGGACGAGCGTCGCGGGATGTTCGGTGCCCGGGAGGGGCAGGATACCTCGGGCTACGGCGGGCTGCGCACGAGCGTCGCCTTCCCCGGCGCCGCCCAGCGCCCCTACGGCGGCTGGTACGACGAGGTCGTCGACCGGCTCGCCGACGCCACGGGTGGCGACCTGCTCGAGCGGGTCGTCGTCCACGCCGACGAGCTGACGCTGCACGTGCGCCGCGAGGACCTGCCGGTCGTCATGCGGGCGCTGCGCGACCGCCCGGACCTGCGCTTCGAGATGTGCATGTCGGTCTCTGGGGTGCACTTCCCCCAGGACGAGGGCGCGGAGCTGCACGTCGTCTACCACCTGCTCTCGATCACCCACGGCGGTCGCCGCCTGCGGGTCGAGGTCACCGCGCCGGATGCCGACCCGCACATCCCGAGCGTCGTCGCCACCTACCCCGCGGCCGACTGGCACGAGCGGGAGACGTGGGACATGTTCGGTGTCGTCTTCGACGGGCACCCGGCGCTCACCCGCATCCTCATGCCCGACGACTGGGCCGGGCACCCGCAGCGCAAGGACTACCCGCTGGGTGGCATCCCGGTGGAGTACAAGGGCGGCACCGTCCCGCCGCCCGACGAGCGGAGGTCGTACAGCTGATGGCTCGCACACGCACGCACACCGGGGTGCATGCCACTCCCGGCGCCGACGACCTCGCCGAGGGTCACGTCGTCAACGTCTCCGGCGGCGACTGGGACCAGGAGATGGGCGAGCTCGGGATGAACCCCGAGGAGCGGATCGTCCTCAACATGGGCCCGCAGCACCCGTCAACCCACGGGGTGCTCCGGCTCATCCTCGAGCTCGACGGCGAGACGGTCACCGAGGCCCGCGCAGGCATCGGCTACCTGCACACCGGCATAGAGAAGAACATGGAGTTCCGCACCTGGACGCAGGGGGTCACCTTCTGCACCCGGATGGACTACCTGACGCCGATGTTCCAGGAGGCCGCGTACTGCCTGGCGATCGAGAAGGTCCTCGGCATCACGGCGGACATCCCCGAGCGCGCGAGCGCGATCCGGGTGCTCATGATGGAGCTGACCCGCATCTCCAGCCACCTCATCTGTCTCGGCACCGGTGGCATGGAGATGGGCGCGACGACGATCATGACGATCAGCTTCCGCGAGCGCGAGCGGATCCTGTCGGTCATCGAGAACATCACCGGCCTGCGGATGAACAATGCCTACATCCGCCCGGGCGGTGTCGCCCAGGACCTGCCGCACGGCGCGATCGACAAGATCCGCGAGATGGTGCCGCAGGTGCGCAAGGGCATCGGCGAGCTGGAAAAGCTGCTGCTGGAGAACCCGATCCTCAAGGGCCGCACCAAGGACGTCGGGGTCCTCTCCCTCACCGGGTGCACCGCGCTGGGCATCACCGGTCCGGTGCTCCGCTCGACCGGCCTGCCGCACGACCTGCGCAAGCTGACGCCCTACTGCGGCTACGAGAAGTACGACTTCGACGTCATCACCCGCACGGGTGCCGACGCCTACGACCGCCTGTGCATCCGCCTCGACGAGATGCGCGAGAGCCTGAAGATCGTCGAGCAGGTCACCGACGAGCTGCAGCGCCACCCCGGCGAGACGATGGTCGCCGACAAGCGCATCGCCTGGCCCGCCCGGCTGGCGGTCGGTGGCGACGGGCAGGGCAACAGCCTCGACCACATCCGCGAGATCATGGGCACCTCGATGGAGTCGCTGATCCACCACTTCAAGCTGGTGACGGAGGGCTTCCGCGTGCCGCCCGGGCAGGCCTACGTCGGCATCGAGTCGCCGAAGGGGGAGCTGGGCTGCCACGTCGTCGCCGACGGCGGCACCCGCCCCTACCGGGCCCACTTCCGGGACCCGAGCTTCAACAACCTGCAGGCCGTCGCGGCCATGTGCGAAGGGGGCAACCTCGCCGACGTCATCGTCGCGGTCGCCTCGATCGACCCGGTGATGGGAGGGGTGGACCGCTGATGGTCAACCACTACGGAGAGCAGACCGCCTCGGGGCACCTGCACGTGCCGTCGGAGAGCAAGGAGCCCTACCCCGCGGACGTCCTCGAGCAGCTGTCGACGGACGCCAAGGCGGTCATCGCCCGGTACCCGCAGCGGCGCTCGGCGCTGCTGCCGCTGCTGCACCTCGTGCAGAGCATCGACGGCTACGTCACCGGCCGGGGCATCGACTTCTGCGCGAGCGCCCTCGGGCTGACGACGGCCGAGGTCTCGGGCGTCGCGACCTTCTACACCCAGTACAAGCGCCACCCCAATGGCGACTACACCGTCGGCGTGTGCACCAACACGCTGTGCGCGGTCATGGGCGGCGACGCGATCTGGGAGACGGTGAGCGAGCACCTCGGCATCGGCCACGACGAGACGACCGAGGACGGCAAGATCACCCTCGAGCGCATCGAGTGCAATGCGGCGTGCGACTACGCCCCGGTCGTCATGACCAACTGGGAGTTCTTCGACAACCAGACCCCCGACTCCACGGTGCAGCTCGTCGACGACCTGCGCTCCGGTGCGCCGGTGGCGCCGACGCGCGGGCCGAGCCGGGTGTGCACCTTCAAGCAGGTCTCGCGCGTGCTCGCCGGCTTCCCCGACGGGCTGGCCGACGAGGGCGTCGGAGCCGGGACGGCCTCCCTTCGCGGGGTGGAGCTGGCGCGACGCGAAGGGTGGACGGCTCCCGACAGCGGCGACGCCACCCCCGACGCGGCGCCGACCAACGACGCGTCGACCGAGGGCACCGCCACCGGCGAGCAGACCTCCGTCGACACCCCGGCCAACGAGCCGGACGAGCGCCCGACGAGTGACGGCAAGGAGGGGCAGGCATGACGACGCTGACGCCGATCCTCACGAGGTTCTGGGACCACCCGCAGTCGTGGGCCCTGGCCACCTACGAGGAGCACGACGGCTACTCCGCCCTGCGCCGGGCCCTCGGCGAGGACCCCTCCGACCTCGTGCAGACGATGAAGGACTCCGGCCTGCGCGGTCGTGGCGGCGCCGGCTTCCCCACCGGCATGAAGTGGGGCTTCCTGCCCCCGCCGGACGGCGGCCCCCGCTACCTCGTCGTCAACGCGGACGAGTCCGAGCCGGGCACGTGCAAGGACATCCCGCTGCTCATGGCCGCCCCGCACTTCCTCGTCGAGGGCGTCGCGATCACGAGCTCCGCCATCGGCTGCAACCACGCCTTCATCTACCTGCGCGGCGAGGTCGTCCACGTCTACCGCCGCCTCATGCGCGCGGTCGAGGAGGCCTACGCGGCCGGCTACCTCGGCAAGGACATCCAGGGCAGCGGCTTCGACCTCGACGTCACCGTCCACGCCGGTGCCGGTGCCTACATCTGCGGTGAGGAGACGGCCCTGCTCGACTCCCTCGAAGGGCGCCGCGGCCAGCCCCGTCTCAAGCCCCCCTTCCCGGCCGTCGCCGGTCTGTACGCCCGCCCGACGGTGGTCAACAACGTCGAGTCCATCGCCTCGGTGCCGCTCATCGTCGGCAAGGGGGCCGACTGGTTCTCCGACATGGGGACCGAGAAGTCCCAGGGTTTCGGCATCTTCTCCCTCTCGGGCCACGTCAAGCGGCCCGGTCAGTACGAGGCACCGCTCGGCATCACCCTGCGCGAGCTCATCGACATGGCCGGGGGCATGCGCGACCCGGAGCACCCGCTGAAGTTCTGGACGCCCGGAGGGTCGTCCACGCCGATCTTCACCGACGCCCACCTCGACGTGCCCCTCGACTTCGAGTCGGTGGCCGCGCACGGGTCGATGCTCGGCACGCGCGCACTGCAGATTTTTGACGACACCGTCTCGGTCGTGCGCGCCGTGAGCCGCTGGACCGACTTCTACAAGCACGAGTCCTGCGGCAAGTGCACGCCGTGCCGTGAGGGCACGTGGTGGCTCGCGCAGATCCTCGAGCGGATCGAGCACGGCCGGGGCACCCCCGAGGACATCGACAAGCTCGTCGACATCTGCGACAACATCCTCGGGCGCTCCTTCTGCGCCCTCGGTGACGGCGCGACGAGCCCGATCACCTCGGCGGTCAAGCACTTCCGCGAGGAGTTCGAGGCCGGCTGCCACACCCCGGCCGCCGAGCTCTTTCCGCCGGCCGCCTCGACGCTCTTCGCCCACCACGACAGCGCGCAGGTGAACGCATGACCGTCACGAGCGACAAGAACACCGCCCCCGCGACCCCCGAGCTGGTCACGGTGAGTATCGACGGGGTGCCGGTCGAGGTCCCCAAGGACACCCTCGTCATCCGGGCGGCCGAGGAGGCGGGCATCCAGATCCCGCGCTTCTGCGACCACCCCCTCCTCGAGCCCGTCGGCGCCTGCCGGCAGTGCCTCGTCGAGGTCGCGACGCCCGACCGCGAGGGCAACGTCAAGCCGATGCCCAAGCCCCAGGCCAGCTGCACGATGACCGTCAGCGAGGGCATGGTCGTGCGCACGCAGCACAGCTCGCCCGTCGCCGACAAGGCGCAGCAGGGCGTCATGGAGCTGCTGCTCATCAACCACCCGCTCGACTGCCCGGTCTGCGACAAGGGTGGCGAGTGCCCCCTGCAGAACCAGGCGATGAGCAACGGCCGGGCGACCTCGCGCTTCGAGGACGTCAAGCGCACCTACCCCAAGCCGGTCAACATCTCCTCGCAGGTGCTGCTCGACCGCGAGCGGTGCGTCCTGTGCGCGCGCTGCACCCGCTTTTCCGACCAGGTCGCCGGCGACCCCTTCATCGCGCTCGTCGAGCGGGGCGCCCTGCAGCAGGTCGGGATCTACGAGGAGCAGCCCTTCGAGTCCTACTTCTCGGGCAACACCGTGCAGATCTGCCCGGTGGGGGCGCTGACCGGGGCGGCCTACCGCTTCCGCTCCCGACCCTTCGACCTCGTCTCCACCCCCGACGTCTGCGAGCACTGCGCCGACGGCTGCTCCCTTCGCACCGACCACCGTCGCGGCACCGTCCTGCGGCGCCTGGCCGGCAACGACCCGCAGGTCAACGAGGAGTGGAACTGCGACAAGGGCCGCTGGGCCTTCGTCTCGGCCGACCTCGGCGACCGCTTCCAGCTGCCGATGGTCCGCGACGCCGACGGTGAGCTGCGGGTCGTCTCCTGGCGGGAGGCCCTGGCCGCCGCCGCGGCCGGACTGCGCGCCGCCACCGACCACGGCGTCCTCGTGGGCGGCCGGGTGAGCGTCGAGGACGCTCACGCCTACGCCGCCTTCGCCCGCACGGTGCTGCACACGGGCAACATCGACCACCGGGCCCGCCCGCACTCGGCGGACGAGCGCGACTTCCTGCTGCGCCACGTCGCCGGCACGACGCCTGAGACGGGCGTGACCTACGACGAGATCGGCCGCGCCGGCTCGGTGCTGCTCGCCGGGCTCGAGCCCGAGGAGGAGAGCCCGATCCTCTTCCTGCGCCTGCGCAAGGCGCACCGCAAAGCCGGCACCGCCGTCTACTCCGTCGCCCCCCTGGCCACCCGTGGTCTCGACAAGCTCGGCGGCACCCTCATCCCGAGCGCGCCCGGCACCGAGACCGAGGTGCTCACCGCGCTCGCCGGTGAGATCGGCCCCGGCACCGACACCGACCCGGTCGTCGCCGCCCACGCCGCGCTGCGGGGCGAGCGACCGATCATCCTCGTCGGCGAGCGTCTGGCCACCGTGCCCGGCGCGCTCGCCGCTGCCGCCGAGCTCGCCACGGCGACCGGCGCGCGCCTGGCCTGGGTCCCGCGTCGCGCGGGCGAGCGGGGCGCCATCGAGGCCGGGTGCCTGCCCGATGCCGGAGCCCGTGACACGGCCGGCATGGTCGCCGCTGCGGCGGACGGCCGCGTCGGCGCCCTGCTCGTCGGCGGTGTCGACGTCGACGACCTCGGACTGCCGGGGGCCGCGCAGGCCATCGAGCGGGCCTTCGTCGTCTCCCTCGAGATCCGGCCGAGCAGCGTCACCGAGCACGCCGACGTCATCCTGCCCGTCGCTCCGCACGCGGAGCGCGCCGGCGCCTTCGTCAACTGGGAAGGCCGAGTGCGGCCCTTCGAGGCGGCGCTCGCGACGAGCGCCCTGCCCGACCACCGGGTGCTGCACATGCTCGCCGACGAGATGGGCGCCTTCCTCGGCACGCGCACGACCGCCGAGGCCCGCCGCTCGATGGAGGACACGGTCACGCCGCGCGCCGAGGGCTACCCGCCGCGGGTGCGTCGCGCCCCCGTCCCGGAGCCCGGTGTCGGCGAGCTCGTGCTCGCCACCTGGCGGCTCATGCTCGACAAGGGCTCGCTGCAGGACGGCGAACCCTTCCTCGCCGGCACCGCGAAGGCGCCCCGCGCCCTCATCTCGCCGGTGACCGCGCAGGGGATGGGCATCGTCGACGGTGACCTCGTCACCGTGAGCGGCGAGGACCTGCGGGTCACCGTGCCCGTCGCCATCCACGACATGGTCGACCACGTCGTGTGGTTGCCGACCAACTCCGAGAGCTGCGACCTGCGCGGCCTCGCCGGACAGGCCGGAGCCATCGTCTCCGTGACGAAGGGGGGTGCGGCATGACGGGGCTCGACCTCCTCGTCGCCGCGGCCGACAAGCCGGTGGCCGCCGACTTCAGCGACACGCCCCTGTGGCTCTCCCTCGTCAAGGCGCTCTTCCTCTTCGTCTACCTGCTCGTCTCCGTGCTGCTCGTCATCTGGTTCGAGCGCCGCGTCATCGGCCGGATGCAGCAGCGTCCCGGCCCCAACCGCAACGGCCCCTTCGGCCTGCTGCAGACCCTCGCCGACGGCATGAAGTCGATGCTCAAGGAGGACGTGCGGCCGAAGGGGGCCGACGCCCTGATCTTCACCATCGCCCCGGTGATCTTCGCGTCGATGGCCTTCGTCGCCTTCTCGATCATGCCGCTCGGCGGGATGGTGTGGATGTTTGGCCACCACACCCCGCTGCAGCTGACCGACCTGCCGGTCGCCGCGCTGCTCGTCCTCGCGGTCGCGGGCGTCGCGGCCTACGGCATCGTCCTCGGTGGCTGGTCCGCCGGGTCGACCTACCCGCTGCTCGGTGGCCTGCGCGCGACGGCCCAGCTCATCTCCTACGAGATCGCGATGGGCCTGGCCCTCGTGGCGGTCTTCATGTACGCGGGCTCGATGAGCACGAGTGAGATCGTCGCCGCCCAGAGCGACCTCTGGTACGTCGTCCCCGCCTGCGTCTCCTTCGTCATCTACGTCATCACGATGGTCGGCGAGACCAACCGGCTGCCCTTCGACCTCGCCGAGGGCGAGGGCGAGATCGTGGGTGGCTACTTCACCGAGTACTCCGGGATGCGCTTCGCGATGTTCTTCCTCGGGGAGTACATCAACATGTTCACCGTCTCGGCGCTCGCGACGACCCTCTTCCTCGGTGGCTGGCAGGCCCCTCCCGGCATCGCCGCCATCGGTGACGGCATGCTCAACACCGGCTGGTGGGGCCTGCTGTGGTTCACCGTCAAGCTGTGGCTCTTCATGTACTTCTTCGTCTGGCTGCGCGGCACCCTGCCCCGGACCCGCTACGACCAGTTCATGCGCTTCGGCTGGAAGTTCCTCATCCCCGTCACCGTCGCCTGGGTCATCGCGGTCGCCTTCATCCGCGGCGCGGACGCCGGCTTCTTCGGCGACGGCACCGTCGGCCTCCTCGGCGTCGAGTTCCCCGTCTCCTCGCTGATCATCGTCTCGGTGCTCGGCGTGCTCGTCCTCGGGTCCACGTGGATCTGGGAGAGCAAGGTCGAGGCGCGCTCGCAGGCCGAGCGGGCCGCGGCCGAGGTGCCCGACGAGATCGACCCGTGGGCCGGGGGCTACCCCGTGCCCCCGATGCCCGGGCAGCGCCTCGTCGAGGCGCCCCCGGCCGGCGCCGCCATCGGCTCCGCGCCGGCGCCCACCCCGTCCACGACGACCAATGCGCCGACCTCCGAGGAGGAGCACCGTGGCTGACGACGACGCCAAGGGAGGGTTCTTCGCCGACCTCTTCGCCCCCGTGGCGGGCTTCGGGGTCACCTTCGCGACGATGTTTCGCAAGGTGGCGACCCAGGAGTACCCCGAGGTCAAGTGGCCCACCCAGCCGCGATTCCACGGCCGGCACCAGCTCAACCGTCACCCGGACGGTCTCGAGAAGTGCGTGGGCTGCGAGCTGTGCGCCTGGGCCTGCCCGGCCGACGCGATCCTCGTCGAGGGCCGCGGCAACGACGACGAGCGGGGGCTGCGCTTCAGCCCCGGTGAGCGGTACGGGCACATCTACCAGATCAACTACCTGCGCTGCATCTTCTGCGGCCTGTGCATCGAGGCCTGCCCGACGCGGGCGCTGACGATGACCAACGAGTACGAGCTCGCGGACAACAACCGCGCCGACCTGATCTTCACCAAGGAGCAGCTGCTCGCGCCCCTCCAGGAGGGGATGCTCCCGCCGCCGCACCCGATGGTCGCCGGCACGGAGGAGCGCGACTACTACCAGGGCAAGGTCGCGACGGCCACCGACGAGCAGCGTCGGTGGGTCGACCAGCACACGAGCGACCGCGACGCGAGCGGCTCGGACGCGAGCGGCCACGACGCGAGCGGCCACGACGCGAGCGGCCACGACGCGAGCGGCCACGACACGGAGGAGGCCCGATGACCGGCACCGGTGAGGCCGTCGTCTTCTGGGTCCTCAGCTGCATCGCCGTCCCCGGCGCGCTGGCCCTGCTCTTCGCCCGCAAGGCCGTGCACGCGGCCATCGGCATGGTGACGACGATGATCGTCCTCGGCGTCTTCTACCTCCTGCAGGAGGCGGACTTCCTCGGGGTCGTGCACATCTTCGTCTACACCGGCGCGGTGATGATGCTCTTCCTCTTCGTCGTCATGCTCGTCGGTGTCGACCACTCGTCCTCCCTCGTCGAGACGCTCAAGGGCCAGCGCGTGCTCACCCTCGTGCTCTCGCTCGCCGTCGTCGCGCTGCTCTGCGGCGCCATCGGCCGGGTCTCCTACTCCGGCGACCCCTCGCTCGCGGAGGTCAACACCAACCCGGGCAACGTCGAGGCGATCGCCTACCTCGTCTTCGGCAAGTACGTCTGGCTCTTCGAGGTGACGGCCGGCCTGCTCACCGTCGCCGCGATCGGCGCCATGGTCTTCGCCCACCGCGAGCGGATCATCGCCAAGCCGACGCAGAAGGAGTGGATGGACCAGCGCTTCCGCTCCGGCAAGCACCTGGCCGGTCTGCCCGTCCCCGGCGTCTACGCCCGGCACAACGCCGTCGACACCCCGGCGCTGCTGCCCGACGGCAGCATCAGCGAGCTCTCGCTCAACCGGGTGCTCGTCGCCCGCGACCAGGTCACCACGCCGACGCGGTACACCCAGCTCGAGGACGCCGAGACCACGACCGACGGGGGGCAGGAGCGATGAGCCCGATGAACTACATCTACCTCGCGGTCATCCTCTTCACGATCGGCAGCGCGACCGTGCTGCTGCGGCGCAATGCGATCGTCGTCTTCATGGGCATCGAGCTCATGCTCAACGCCGCCTCGCTCGCCTTCGTCACCTTCGCCCGCATGCACGGGTCGGTCGAGGGCCAGGTGATCGCCATGTTCGTCATGGTCGTCGCGGCTGCCGAGGTCGTCGTCGGACTGGCCATCATCATGGCCGTCTTCCGTGCCCGCCGGTCGGCCTCGGTCGACGACGCCAACCTGCTGAAGCTGTAAGGGAGTCACCTTGCTCACCGAACTCTCCTGGCTGCTCGTCGCGCTGCCGCTGCTCGGCGCCGCCGTGCTCCTGCTCGGCGGCCGGCTCACCGACTCCTTCGGCCCGCTCCTCGCGACCGCGTTGTCGTGGGGCTCCTTCGCCGTCGGCGCCGCGATCTTCGTCGGGATGCTCGGCACCGACGCCCACGACCGGTCGGGCCGGCTCGAGCTGTGGGACTGGGTGCCCGCCGGCAACATCGACGTCACCGCCGGCCTCGTCGTCGACCCGCTGTCGCTCGCCTTCGTCCTGCTCATCACCTTCGTCGGCTCGCTCATCCACGTGTACTCGCTGGGGTACATGGAGCACGACCCGGACAAGCGACGCTTCTTCGCCTACCTCAACCTCTTCGTCGCGTCGATGCTCGTGCTCGTCCTCGCCGACTCCTACCTGCTGCTCTTCGTCGGCTGGGAGGGCGTCGGCCTCGCGTCGTGGCTGCTCATCGGCTTCTGGAACCACAACCCCGCCTACGCGACCGCGGCCAACAAGGCCTTCATCGCCAACCGCATCGGTGACGTCGGCCTGATCCTCGCGATGACGCTCATGCTCGCGACCTTCGGCACGCTCGACATCGCGACCGTCGGCGCCACCGTGGGCGGCGCGGGGGAGGGCACCGTCACCGCGATCGGCCTGCTCCTCCTGCTCGGTGCGTGCGGCAAGTCGGCGCAGTTCCCGCTCCAGTCCTGGCTCGGTGACGCCATGGCCGGCCCGACCCCCGTCTCCGCGCTCATCCACGCCGCGACGATGGTCACCGCCGGCGTCTACCTCGTCGTGCGCAGCCACCACGTCTTCGAGGCCGCGCCCGATGCGCAGCTCGCCGTCGTCATCGTCGGTGCGATCACCCTCGTCTACGGTGCGGTCGTCGGCTGCGCCAAGGACGACATGAAGAAGGCCCTGGCCGCCTCGACGATGAGCCAGATCGGCTACATGATGCTCGCCGCGGGCCTCGGCCCGGTCGGCTACGCCTTCGCGATCTTCCACCTCATCACCCACGGCTTCTTCAAGGCCGGGATGTTCCTCGGCGCCGGCTCGGTCATGCACGGCATGGGCGACCAGGTCGACATGCGCCGCTTCGGCGGGCTCTCGGCGGTCATGAAGATCACCTGGGTGACCTTCGGCCTGGGCTGGCTGGCGATCCTCGGGGTGCCCCCCTTCGCCGGCTTCTGGAGCAAGGACAAGATCATCGAGGCCGCCTTCGTCGGTGAGGGCTGGCGGCCCTGGGTCTTCGGGCTCACCGCGCTCATCGGTGCCGGCATCACGGCCTTCTACATGTCGCGCCTGTTCTTCATGACCTTCCACGGCAAGCGCCGCTGGACCGACGACGTGCACCCGCACGAGTCGCCGCTGACGATGACGATCCCGATGATGGTCCTCGCCGTCGGCTCGGCCCTGCTCGGTCTCGTCCTCGCGACCGTCGCGCCGATCACGACCTGGCTCGAGCCGGTGCTCGGCCACGTCGAGCACCACGAGCCGGTCCTGCCGATCCCGGTCCTCATGGCCGGCACCCTCGTCGTCGTCGCCATCGGCGCCGTGTGGGCCTGGCTCGTCTACGGCCGCCGCGAGGTCCCGCAGGTCGCGCCCGAGGGCTCGGCCCTCACGCGCGCCGCCCGGGCCGACCTCTACCAGGACGAGCTCAACGCGACCCTGCTCCAGTGGCCCGGCATCTCGTTGACCCGCGGTCTGGTGTCCATGGACACCGGCGGTATCGACGGCGCCGGCGTCGGCGGGCTCTCCCGCGGCATCGAGTCGGCGTCGAGCTGGCTGCGGCGGGCCCAGAACGGCTTCGCCCGCTCCTACGCCCTGACGATGCTCTCCGGCGTCGTCGTCTTCCTCGCAGCCCTGTGGGTGATCAACTGATGAACGACCTGCCCTGGCTCTCCCTGCTCATGGTCGTGCCGCTCACCGGCGCGGCCGTGGTGGCGGTCCTCCCGTCGAGCAGTGCGGCTCTCGCCCGACCCATCGCTCTGGGCTCCGCCCTGGTCACCCTGGTGCTCGGCATCATCGCGACCGCGACGAGCTTCACCCGCGGCAGCACCGAGCAGTTCCAGATGGTCGAGCAGCACGAGTGGATCCCGCAGCTCGGCGTCAGCTACTCGCTCGGCGTTGACGGCATCTCGCTCGCGCTCATCCTCATGGCGCTCGTCCTCGTGCCGGTGTGCATCCTCGCCGCGTGGGACGACGCCCCCGAGGGCGGGGCCTGGCACAAGGGCTACTTCGCCCTGCTGCTCGTGCTGCTGCCCTTCATGATCGGCGTCTTCGCCGCGACCGACGTCTTCCTCTTCTACGTCTTCTTCGAGGCGATGCTCATCCCGGTGTACTTCCTCATCGGGATGTACGGCGGCGCGCACCGCCAGGCCGCAGCCGTGAAGTTCCTGCTCTTCTCCCTCACCAGCGGGCTCATCATGCTCGTCGGGGTCATCGCCCTGTACCTGCAGGGCCCCGGTGGACCCGACGGCTTCCTCGTCGCCAACCTCACCGGCCTGGAGATCGGGGGCAGCACCGAGCGCTGGCTCTTCATCGCCTTCTTCATCGCCTTCGCGGTCAAGGCGCCGATGTGGCCGGTCCACACCTGGCTGCCCGACGCGGCGGCGGCCTCCCGCCCGGCCGTGGCGACCCTGCTCGTCGGCGTGCTCGACAAGGTCGGCACCTACGGCATGGTGCGCTTCTGCCTCCAGCTCTTCCCCGAGGCCAGCCTGTGGGCGACCCCGGTCGTCGTGACCCTCGCGGTCGTCTCGATCCTCTACGGGGCGATCCTGGCCATCGGCCAGCGCGACATGATGCGTCTGATCGCCTTCACCTCGGTGAGCCACTTCGGCTTCATCGTCCTGGGCATCTTCGCCTTCACCTCGGTGGCCCAGGTCGGCGCCAACTTCTACATGGTCAACCACGGCTTCGCGACGGCCGGCCTCTTCCTCGTCGCCGGCATGCTCATCGCGCGCCGCGGCAGCCAGGACATCGAGGCCTACGGCGGCTGGCAGCGGGTGACCCCGGTGCTCGCCGGTGTCTTCCTCCTCTCCGGCCTGGCGACGCTCTCGCTGCCGGGTCTGTCGACCTTCGTCTCGGAGTTCCTCGTCATCGCCGGTGCCTGGCCCCGCGAGCCGGTCGCGACCGCCTTCGCCGTGCTCGGTGTCGTGCTCGCCGCGATCTACGTCCTGCTCTTCTACAAGCGGGTCTTCACCGGCCCGCCGCCGGTCGTCGGCACCGCCGGGACCGACGCGCAGGAGGCCACCGACGAGGCGAGCGAGCTCCCCTTCGTCCGTGCCGACCTCGACGAAGGGCGTCGCCCCGGTGTCCTCGCCGCCGCCGTGCCCGACCTCGGCTGGCGGGAAAAGGCCGTCGTCGCCCCGATCGTCGTCGCCCTCGTCGTGCTCGGCTTCTTCCCCGGGCCGGCCCTCGAGGTGCTCAACCCGGCGGTCGAGCGCACGCTCGAGATCGTCGGGGTCGGCGACACGATCCCGACCGTGCCCGCCGGCCTCCAGCTCGACTCCGGGAGTGACCACTGATGCCCCCCACCGTGCCCGAGGCCTTCGAGGCCGTCGACATCAGCTACCAGGCCCTCGCGCCCATGATCGTGCTGCTCGTCGGTGCCTTCGTCGGTGTCCTCGTCGAGGCCTTCGTCCCCCGCGGGGCGAAGCACGTCGCACACCTCGCCGTGACGGGTCTGTCCGTGGTCGCCTCCATGGCCACGCTGCTCTTCCTCACCGGTGACCACGTCGGGGTGACCGTCGGCGGCACCGTCGCGGTCGACGGCCCGACCCGCTTCCTCCAGGGCGCCCTGCTCGTCCTCGGCGGGCTCGGCCTGCTCGTCATGGCCGACCGCCTCGGTGGCGACAGCGCCGATGCCTTCACCCCCATGGGTGCGGCGAGCCCGGGCTCCGACCTCGAGGCGCAGGCCGCCCGCAAGGGCTGGTCGACGACCGAGGTCTTCCCCCTGGCCCTCTTCGCGCTGGCCGGCATGCTGCTCTTCCCCGCGGCCAACGACCTGCTGACGATGTTCGTCGCGCTCGAGCTGCTGTCGCTGCCGCTCTACCTCATGTCGGGCCTGGCCCGCCGCCGTCGGCTGCTCTCCCAGGAGGCGGCGCTGAAGTACTTCCTCCTCGGCGCCTTCTCCTCCGGCTTCTTCCTCTTCGGCGCGGCCCTGCTCTACGGGTACGCCGGGTCGATCGGCCTGCCGGAGATCGCGGCCGCGGCGACGACCTCCACCGGCGAGCTCGAGGGGCTGCTGCTCCCGGGTGTCGTCCTCGTCCTCGTCGGGCTGCTCTTCAAGGTCGGCGCCGTCCCCTTCCACTCGTGGACGCCCGACGTCTACCAGGGCGCCCCGAGCCCCGTCACCGGCTTCATGGCCGCGTGCACCAAGGCGGCCGCCTTCGGCGCGCTGCTGCGCCTGGTCTACGTCGGGCTCGAGACGACCCGGTGGGAGTGGCGGACGGGCGTCATCGTCATCGCCGCCCTGACGATGGTCGCCGGCTCGGTGCTGTCGGTGACCCAGACCGACATCAAGCGACTGCTCGCCTACAGCTCGATCGCCCACGCCGGCTTCATCCTCGTGGCGCTCATCAGCTTCGACCGCTCGGCGGTCGAGGGTGTGCTCTTCTACGTCGTCGCCTACGGCATCACTACGATCGCCGCCTTCGCCGTCGTCAACCTCGTGCGCGAGCGCGACGCGGAGGCCACCCACCTGTCCCAGTGGGCCGGTCTGGGGCGCAACCACCCCTACCTCGCCGGTGCCTTCGCCCTCTTCATGCTCGCCTTCGCCGGGATCCCGCTCACCTCGGGGTTCACCTCCAAGGTCGTCGCCTTCCTCCCGGCGGTCGAGCACGCCGGCCTGGCCGGCGTCGTCCTCGTCGTCATCGGCGTGCTCATGTCGGCGATCACCGCCTTTGTCTACGTGCGCATCATCGTGCTCATGTTCTTCACCGAGCCGACGGGCGAGGTGACCGCCGCCGCACCCGCCACGCTGTCCCTGGTGGTCATCGTCATCGGCGTCATCGCTACGATCGCCCTCGGTGTCTTCCCGGGCCCGCTGCTCGAGCTAGCCGAGCAGTCCAGCATCTTCATCACGAGGTGACGCAGTGACCAGCTCGACGCCGCCCGTGCTCGCCCTCCCGGGCGCGAGCACGGACCTGACCTCCCGCCTCCAGGCCGGTCTCGAGCAGGTGGAGGCGCTCATCGTCGAGCGCACCCGCAGCGAGGACGACTTCATCACCGAGGCCAACCTCCACCTGGCCAAGGCCGGCGGCAAGCGGTTTCGCCCCATGCTCACCATGCTCGTCGCCGAGCTCGGCGAGGGGATCAACGACCGGGTCATCGCCGCCGCGGCCGGGGTCGAGCTGACCCACCTCGCGAGCCTCTACCACGACGACGTCATGGACGAGGCCGACCTGCGCCGCGGGGCCCCGAGCGCCAACGCCCGCTACGACAACTCGACGGCGATCCTGGTCGGCGACCTGCTCTTCGGCACCGCGTCGGACATCATCGCCGACCTCGGTGCCGACGCCGTGAAGATCCAGGCGCAGACCTTCATCCGCCTGTGCTCGGGCCAGATCCGTGACGACCGCCCCTGCCCAGACGGCACCGACCCGCGCGAGTACTACCGCGGGGTGCTCGCCGACAAGACCGGGGTGCTCGTGGCGACGGCGGCCCGCTACGGCGCGATGTACGGCGGGTGCAGCCCCGAGGTCGTCGAGCTGGCCACGGAGTACGGCGAGCACCTCGGCGTCGCCTTCCAGCTCGCCGACGACCTCATCGACATCGCGAGCGAGTCCGGTGAGACGGGCAAGACGCCCGGCACCGACCTGCGCGAGGGCAAGCGGACCCTGCCGGTGCTCAACGCGCTCGCCTCCACCGACCCGGCCGACGCCGAGCTGCAGGAGCTGCTGCGCTCGGAGCTCAAGGAGCCCGAGCGGGTCGAGCGGGCCCTGGAGCTGCTGCGGCGCCACCCGGCGATGGCGCAGGCCCGCGAGGAGACCCTCGCCGTCGGGCGGCGGGCGACCGACTCGCTCGCCGGCCTGCCCGAGAGCGACGCCAAGACGGCTCTCGTCGCCCTCATGGAAGGCGTGGTCCACCGGGTCGGCTGATCCGGCCCGCCCTGAGGCCCGATCAGACCGGCTCGACCGGCTCCAGCGACTCGCATTCGCCCGGGGCGGGGCGGCGCCGGCAACGGGCCGTGCGCAGCGAGTCGACCGTGAGGCAGGCCAGCGCCACCCACACGATCGCGAAGCCCACCCACCGGGCCGGCTCGAGGTGCTCGCCGAGCAGCGTCACGCTCACGACGAGCTGCAGCACCGGGGTGATGAACTGGATCAGCCCGATCGTCACGAGCGGGATGCGTCGGGCCGCCTCGGCGAAGAGCAGGAGCGGGATCGCGGTGACGACGCCGGCCGAGACGAGCAGCAGCGGGTGCCACGGGGTGTCGATAGTGAAGGTCGACTCGCCCCCGGCGCCCAGCCACCACACGAGGGCGAGCGCGGGCGGCAGGAGGAAGATCGTCTCCGCCTAGAGCGACTGGAGCGCCGGCAGGGTCGCCCCGAGGCGCTTCTTGGTCAGGCCGTAGCCACCGAAGCTCAGCGCGAGGACCAGCGAGATCCACGGCAGCCCGCCGCCGGCGACCGTGAGGTAGAGCGCCGCGATCGCGCCGATCGCCACCGCGACCCACTGCAGGCGGCGCAGCCCCTCGCCGAGCACGAGCACCCCGAGGGCGACCGTGACGATCGGGTTGAGGAAGTAGCCCAGGGCCGCCTCGTTGGTCCGCCCCGTGCCGACCGCGTAGACGTAGACGAACCAGTTGACGCCGATGAGGTAGGCGGCGATACCGACGCCCAGGGCGAGGCGCCCGCGCAGCTGCCGCAGCAGGGCCACCAGCTCGTGGCGCAGCAGCAGGACGAGCACGCACAGCACGAAGGTCCAGATGACGCGGTGTGCGAGGATCTCCTCGGCGCCGGCCGGCCGGAGAGCGTGGAAGTACAGGGGGAAGAGCCCCCAGATGCCGTAGGCGAGCCAGGCGGCGAGGACGCCGCGCGCGTCACGTTGAGGGGTCACCGGCCGAGGCTACTCCCGCCGCCGGTCCGGCCTCAGGCGGGCAGCTCTGCGACGGCGACGAAGTTGGCCTTGCGGTGCCCGTCGGTGCGGAAGCCGAGCTCGTCGTCGCACGTGACGAGGACGATCCGGCGGGTGTCGGAGTTGTCCCCCCAGACGTCCTGGCTCGTCGTCAGCTCGTCCTTGTCGACGATGTCGGTGCTCGTCACCTCGAAGCGCAGGTGGGCTCCGCCGGGGTAGGACAGGACGACGCCGTCGCCCTTGGACAGCTGCTCGAGGGCGGCGAAGGAGTCGGCCCTCCCGCCCGAGATGACGTGGCCGGCGATGACGGTCGTGCCGGTGGCCCCCGGCCGGACCCGGTCGTAGCCGGTGAACCAGATGACCTCGCCGGCGCGCGGGTTGACCTTGCCGTCGCGCAGGCCCTGGGGACCGATCTTCGTCGACAGGCCGACCGCGGGGATGCTCAGCGTGGTCGCGGGGGCGGAGGCGTCGGCAGCGGACCGGCCGGCCTTCGCCTCGGCGGCGGTCTGCGGCGCGTCGGCCGCAGGCGTCACCGTGACGTCGGGGTCGGGGGCATGGCTCGTGCTCGAGGTGCCCGACGACGAGGTGGCGCCGGTCGACGACGAGGTGGGGGTCGCCCCCTTCGTGCTCGACGTCGCCGATGACGAAGGGGAGGTCCCGGACGGCTGCGGGTCGTCACCACCCGCCCCGCAGCCGGTGACGGCCAGGGCGAGCAGGGCGCCGGCGGCGAGAGCGCGGCGGGAGGGGCGGTGGCGGGGCATGGGTCTCACCTTGTCATGGGGGAGCGGGCCGCCCGCGGTCGCGGACGGCCCGCCCGGGTGGTGGGGTCAGACGCGGTCGGTCTCGATGACCGGGCCGCGGGGCGTGTCGCCCTTCGGGGGCTTGTGGCCCTTGGGCGGCTTGGGCTCCTTCGGGGGCTTGGGCTCCTTCGGGGGCTTGGGCTCCTTCGGGGGCTTCGGCTCGTTGCTCGCCTCGGGCCACACCATGATCACCGCGGGACGCGGCTGCGTGTTGCCCGTGTAGGGGAAGCGGCTGCGGACATTGGTCGTGCTCGCGCCGTCGTCCTCGCCCGGGTGCTGGATCGCCGCGAAGACGACGCGGTCGTCCCACTCGATGAGCGGGCCGCAGCACTCGGAGAAGGCCGGGACGGAGAGGAACTGCTGCAGGTGGCCGGTGTGCTCGCCCTCGAGCGGCATGAGGTACATGCCGTCACAGTGGCCGAGCGCATTGCCGTCCGTCGAGATCCACAGGTTGCCCGAGCTGTCGAAGGCGACGTTGTCGGGGCAGGAGATCGGGCTGACCTGCGACTTGTCGTAGCCGTTGAAGTAGGTCTCCGGGTCGCTCGGGTCGCCGCAGATGAGCACGAGCTTCCAGTCGAAGCCGGTGACCGTGTGGTCGCCCGAGCGCGGGGTGATCTCGAGGACCTGACCGTGCTTGTTCTCCGCGCGGGGGTTGGCCTCGTCGACCTGACCGGGAGCGCGCTTGGAGTTGTTGGTCAGGGCGGCGTAGACGCGGCCGTTGACGAGGTTGACCTCGACGTCCTCGGGGCGGTCCATCTTCGTCGGGCCGACCTTGTCGGCGGCCAGCCGGGTGAAGACGAGGACCTCCTCGAGGCTCATGCCGTCGACCTGGGACTCGCCGTCGACGACGAGGGGCAGCCACTCGCCGGTGCCGTCGTGGAGCCCGCCCCCGGTCCCGTTGCCGGTGAACTTCGCGACGTACAGGTCGCCCTCGTCGAGGAGCGTGCGGTTGGCGGCGACGTCGCCCTCGACGTAGGTGGCCGCGGAGACGAACTTGTACATGTAGTCGAAGCGCTCGTCGTCACCCATGTAGACGACGACCCGGCCGTCGCCGGCGACGACGACGTTGGCGCCCTCGTGCTTGAAGCGGCCGAGCGCGCTCAGCTTGCGCGGCTTGGCGTCGGGCTCGAAGGGGTTGACCTCGACGATCCAGCCGTGGCGGTGGGCCTCGTTGGGCTCCTTGGTCAGGTCGAAGCGGTCGTCGAGGCGGTCCCAGTTGTGCTGCGCGGCGCTGCCACCGGCCAGGCCGTAGCGGGCGGCGGCCTCGCCGGCCAGGTCGTCGGAGGGTGCGGCCGGCTGGGTGAAGTAGCCGTTGAAGTTTTCCTCGCCGGAGAGGATGGTCCCCCACGGGGTGGTGCCGCCGGCGCAGTTGCCGAAGGTGCCGAGCGGCGTCGTGCCGGCCGGGTCGGCGGAGGTCTTGACGAGGTCGCTGCCGCGGACCGGACCGACGAGCTCGAAGGGGGTCTCGGCGGTGATGCGTCGGTTGAGCGGGGCCGCCTTGGTGTAGACCCACTTGCTGTTGGCGTTCTTGCGGGTCATCTCCACGACGGTCATGCCGTGGGCGTTCATCGTGATCTGCACCTGGTCGTCGGTGAGCGACGCGGCGTCGGTGTAGCCGTGGAACATCAGCTCGTTGTTGGTGTACTCGTTGTTGACGACGAGCACGGCCTGGTTGGCGCTGCCGTTGCGCAGGACGCCGACGTAGTCGCAGTTGTAGCCCATCTGGCCGGCCTGGGCGGCGGCCGTCTGGTGGTCGAAGTCGAAGGCGGGGGCACCGGCGAGGACCGGGTCGCCCCAGGCGATGATCGGGGCCCAGCGGAAGCCCTCGGGCACGACGACCTCGTCGGTGCCGGCGTTGACCGGGTCGATCCCGGTGAAGCCGAAGGGGGCGGTCTTGCCCGGCCCGGGGGCGGCGACGGCGGGCTCGGCGAGCGCGGTGCCGGCGGCGGTCGTCAGACCGGCGAGCGCGGCGGCGGCGCCACCGGCCTTGAGCACCGAGCGGCGCGACGCGGCCACGACGTCACCGAAGTACTCGTTGTCCGAGGTGTTGGGGACCGGCTTGCTGCACGCGTCGTTGCACTTCCACAGGCAGGTGGCGGCGGAGCGGCCGCCGTCCCGGTGGCCTGCGGCCAGCGGCAGCAGGGTGCGGTCGTTGCGGGGTGGCGTCATGACTTCTCCTCCGAGGGCCCGGGGTGGGCGGGGTGGCGCAAGGGACGGGCGAAAACCTAGGGAGGCGAAGGTCACCCCGGGCGTCGCCGAGGTGGCGTGCAGGTGACGCTCACCCGAATGTCACATGTAGTGACCTGCGGGTAACATCAATGGCGTGAGCAGAGCTGCTGTGTGGGACCGGGCGACGGCCGGGCGGTCGGCCCCCTTCGCCGTCGTCGACCTCGATGCCTTCGACGCCAATGCCGCCGACCTCGTGCGGCGGGCTGCCGGCCGGCCGATCCGGGTGGCGAGCAAGTCGATCCGGGTGCGGTACCTGCTCGAGCGGGCGCTGGCCCGCCGCGAGGGCTTCGCGGGGGTGATGTCCTACGCCCTTCCCGAGGCGCTGTGGCTCGTGGGCGAGGGCGTGCGTGATGTCTTCGTCGCCTACCCGACGACCGACCGGGAGGCGCTGGACCGGCTGGCCGCGGACGAGCATGCTCTGACCCAGGTCTCCGTCGTCGTCGACTCGCTGGAGCACGTCGACGCGCTGCGCCGCTGGCTGCCGAAGGGGGTCCCGCTGCGCGTCGTCGTCGACGTCGACGCCTCCCTGCGTATCGGCCCGGTCCACCTCGGGGTGCGGCGGAGCCCCACGCGCAGCCCGCGGGCCGCGGCGAAGGTCGCGCAGGCCGCGTGGGCGGCCGGCTTCGCCGTCGTCGGCGTGATGTTCTACGACGCCCAGATCGCCGGGCTGCCCGACAGCTCGCCGGCGGTCCGGCTCGTCAAGGCACGCAGCGATGCCTCGCTGCGACGCCGTCGCGGTCGGGTGCGCTCGGCCGTCGAGTCCGTCGTCGGCCCGCTGGAGATCGTCAACGGCGGTGGCACCGGCTCGCTCGAGGTGGCAGGGGCCGACCCCTCGCTCACCGAGCTGGCCGCGGGGTCCGGGCTCATCGGGCCGACGCTCTTCGACGGCTACGACGCCTTCACCCCGCACCCCGCGGTGGCCTTCGCCCTGCCCGTCGTGCGGCGCCCGGCGGCCGACGTCGTCACCTGCTTCTCCGGCGGCTACATCGCCTCGGGGCCGGCCGGGGACTCGAGGGTCCCGTCGGTGCACCACCCGGAGGGCCTGCGACTCATCGGCACCGAGGGTGCAGGTGAGGTGCAGACTCCCCTGCGGGGCAAGGCCGCTCGTGACCTCGCGATCGGTGATCGCGTGTGGTGGCGGCACGCCAAGGCGGGCGAGCTCGCCGAGCGCTTCGACGAGTACGTCGTCATCAGCGGGGACGAGGTCGTCGACGTCGTCCCGACCTACCGCGGCGAGGGAAGGACCTTCGGATGACCGGCCGCCACAGCGCCAGCTGGTCGAACTGGGCGGGCAATGTCACCGACTCGGCGGCCGTGCTCAGCCCGCGCACCCAGGACGAGCTCGTCGAGATGGTGCACTCGAGCGCCGCAGCCGGGCGGCGGATCCGCCCCGTCGGCAGCGGGCACTCCTTCACGCCCATCGCGCAGGCCGGCGACACCCGGCTGAGCCTGAGGCACCTGAGCGGCATCATCGCCGCCGACCGGGCCACCGGCCGCGTGCGGGTGCTGGCGGGGACCCCCCTTCGCGTCCTCAACCGGGCCCTCGACCTGCTGGGGCTGGCCATGCCCAACCTCGGCGACATCGACGCCCAGACCCTCGCCGGGGCCACCTCGACCGGCACGCACGGCACCGGGGCCACCCTGCCGGGGCTGTCCGCCGGCATCGTCGGTCTGCGCCTCGTCACCCCCGACGGCGCGAGCCGCTGGGTCGACGAGAGCGACCCCGAGCTCTTCGGCGCGGCCCGCGTCGGCCTCGGGGCCCTCGGGGTGGTCACCGAGATCGAGCTGGCCTGCCTGCCGGCCTACCGCCTGCGGGCGGTCGAGCGGCCGGACTCGCTCGACGCGGTGCTGCCGCGCATCCAGGAGCACTTCGACGCCCACCGGCACTTCGAGCTCTACTGGTTCCCCGGGACGCGGCGGGTGCAGACCAAGGCCAACGACCTCGTCGCCGACGACGTCGACGAGCCGCTCGCCCCCTGGCGGCGTCGCCTCGACGACGAGCTGCTGTCCAACACCGTCTTCGGCGCGGCCAACCGGGTGCTCACCGCGGTGCCGCGGGCGGTGCTGCCCTTCAACGCGGTCGCGGCCCGGGCGCTCACCGAGCGGTCGTACACGGCGCCCTCGCACGAGGTCTTCGTGACGCCGCGGACGGTGCGCTTCGTCGAGTCGGAGTACGCCGTGCCGCGCGAGGCCGTCGCCGACGTGCTCACCGACCTCGTCGCCTGGGTCGAGCGGCACCGCGAGCCGATCAGCTTCCCCGTCGAGGTGCGGGTGGCCGCGCCCGACGACATGTGGCTGTCGACGGGGTACGAGCGGGCCAATGCCTATGTCGCGGTGCACCAGTACCACCGGGGTGACCACCGGGCCTACTTCGCGGCCTTCGAGGAGATCGTGGCAGCGCACGCCGCCCGCCCGCACTGGGGCAAGGTGCACGGCCTGGGCGCCGAGCAGCTCGCCGACCTCTACCCGCGTCACGGCGACTTCGTCGCCCTGCGGGACCGGCTGGACCCCGAGCGGGTCCTGACCAACGACTACCTGGACCGCGTGCTCGGCCCCTGACCGCGCATCTCCCTAGGGAAATGCGCCCTGGGTCCGTATTTCCCTAGGGAAATGCGCCCTGGGTCCGTATTTCCCTAGGGAAATGCGCGCGGGGTCACTCGACGGTCCAGGTGTCCTTGCCGTGGAGCAGGGACTGGAGGTCGTCGTCGGTGGCCGGGCCGCCGGCGAGGTCGACCGCCGACTCGACCTGGGCGCGGGTCTGGTCGTCGTAGGTGGGGCGCTCGACCGCGCGGAAGATGCCCATCGGCACGTGCGTCATCGACTCGGAGTCGAGCCGGCTGATCGAGAAGGCCTGGCTCGGGTCGGAGAGCGTCACGTCGTGGACGACGACGTGGTCGGCGAGGCCCTGGCCGGCGACCTCGGCCTCCGGCACGAAGCGGACGGACCCCCCTTCGCCACGGACCAGCAGCTCGCGCTCGCCCTCGTCACCGATGGCGACGGGCTCGCCGTCGCGCAGGTGGACCAGGCGTGCCTTCTGCTGCTCGACGTCCTTGATGAGCTCGAAGGCGCCGTCGTTGAAGATCGGGCAGTTCTGGTAGATCTCGACGATCGACGTGCCGCGGTGGGCGGCCGCCGCCTTGAGCACCTCGGTGAGGTGCTTGCGGTCGGAGTCCATCGTCCGCGCGACGAAGGTGCCCTCCGCGCCGAGCGCGAGCGAGATCGGGTTGAAGGGGGCGTCGACGCTGCCCATCGGCGAGGACTTCGTCACCAGGCCCGGCTGCGAGGTCGGGCTGTACTGCCCCTTGGTCAGGCCGTAGATGCGGTTGTTGAAGAGCAGGATCGTCATGTTGACGTTGCGCCGCATCGCGTGGATGAGGTGGTTGCCACCGATCGAGAGGGCGTCGCCGTCACCCGTCACGACCCACACGGACAGGTCGGGGCGGCTCGTCGCCAGACCCGTCGCGATCGCCGGCGCGCGACCGTGGATCGAGTGCATGCCGTACGTGTCGAGGTAGTACGGGAACCGCGAGGAGCAGCCGATGCCGGAGACGAAGGTGATGTTTTCCTTGCGCAGGCCCAGCTCGGGCAGGAAGCCCTGGACGGCCGCGAGGATGGCGTAGTCGCCGCACCCCGGGCACCAGCGCACCTCCTGGTCGGAGGCGAAGTCCTTGCGGGTCTGCTTCTCGCCCTCGGGGAGGGTGGGGACGCCGTCCGTGCCGGAGGCGACCGTGGGGATGCCGAGATCGATGCTCATGCTCAGACCTCCTGGAGGGCTGCGTCGATGACCTCGGCCAGGTCGGCGACCTTGAAGGGCAGGCCGCGGACCGAGGTGTGGGACCGGACGTCGACGAGGTACTTCGCGCGCAGCAGCATCGCCAGCTGCCCGAGGTTCATCTCGGGGACGATGACGCGGTCGTAGCGGGCGAGGACCTCGCCGGTGTTGGCCGGGAAGGGGTTCAGGTGGCGCAGGTGCGCGTGGGCGACGGCCTTGCCGGCCGAGCGCAGGCGGCGCACCGCCGCGAGGTTGGGCCCGTAGGTCGAGCCCCAGCCGAGGACGAGGACCTTGGCCTCGCCGCTCGGGTCGTCGACCTCGAGGTCGCCGATGGAGTCGGCGATCTTGTCGACCTTGGCCTGGCGGGTGCGGACCATGAGGTCGTGGTTGTCGGGGTCGTAGGAGATGTTGCCGGTGACGGCGTCCTTCTCGATGCCACCGATGCGGTGCTCGAGACCGGGCGTGCCGGGCACCGCCCACGGGCGGGCCAGCGTCGCCTCGTCCCGGACGTAGGGGTGGAAGGTGGGATTGCCCTTCGCGTCCGTGGCATTGGGCTCGGTGGCCAGCTCGGCGGGGAAGCTCGGCAGGTCCGCGACCTGCGGCACCTGCCAGGGCTCGGAACCGTTGGCCAGGTAGCCGTCGGAGAGCACGAAGACGGGGGTGCGGTAGACCGTCGCGATCCGCACGGCCTCCAGGGCCGCGTCGAAGCAGTCGGCCGAGGTCTGCGGGGCGATGATCGGCACGGGCGACTCGCCGTTGCGGCCGAACATCGCCTGCAGCAGGTCGGACTGCTCGGTCTTGGTCGGCAGGCCGGTCGAGGGCCCGCCGCGCTGGACGTCGACGATGACGAGCGGCAGCTCGAGGCTCACGGCCAGGCCGATCGTCTCCGACTTCAACGCGACGCCCGGGCCGGACGTCGTCGTCACCCCGACCGCGCCGCCGAAGGAGGCGCCGAGCGCGACGCCGATGCCGGCGATCTCGTCCTCGGCCTGCACGGTCGTCACGCCGTGGCGCTTGAAGCCGGAGAGGGCGTGGAGGATGTCGCTCGCAGGAGTGATCGGGTAGGAGCCGAGCACGAGCGGGCGGCCGGCGCGGTGCGCACCGGCGACGAGGCCGAGGGAGAGTGCGGTGTTGCCGGTGATGTTGCGGTAGGTGCCGGGCGGGGTGGGTGCGGCTGCGACGGTGAAGGGGACGGCGAAGTCCTCGGTCGTCTCGCCGTAGTTCCAGCCGGCGCGCAGGGCGGCGAGGTTGGCGGCGAGGATGTCGGGCTTGGCGCCGAACTTCGAGGTGAGGAAGTCCTCGGTCGCGCTCGTCGGGCGCGAGTACATCCACGACAGCAGGCCGAGGGCGAACATGTTCTTCGCCCGCTCCTTCTCCTTGCGCGTCAGCGAGTCGAAGTCGGCGAGCGCCTCGACGGTGATCGACGTCAGGGGCAGGGCGTGGACGTGCCAGGACTCGAGGGTGTCGTCGTCGACCGGGCTGGTGGTCCAGCCGACCTTCTTGAGGTTGCGCGTGGTGAACTCGTCGGTGTTGACGATGATCGTCGCGCCGCGGGGCACGTCGGCGAGATTGGCCTTGAGGGCCGCGGGGTTCATCGCGACGAGCACGTCGGGGGCGTCGCCCGGGGTGAGGATGTCCCAGCTGGCGAAGTGCAGCTGGAAGGAGCTGACGCCCGGGATCGTGCCCTGGGGGGCGCGGATCTCCGCGGGGAAGTTCGGCAGGGTCGACAGGTCGTTGCCCAGCGCGGCGCTGTCGGCGGTGAACCGGTCTCCCGTCATCTGCATGCCGTCACCGGAGTCACCGGCGAAGCGGATGATGACGCGGTCCTTGGCCTGGGCTGTCGCTGTGCTGCTCATGGTGGGTGGTCGTGCCCCTTGCAGGTCGGTCGTGCCGCGGGGTCCCCCGGGGCGTCCGTCCATGGTAAGGCGGACCTGCCTTCCGATTTCAGTCGGTCACGTTATGAGATGGATAACGTCACGTTATGGACGAAGGCTCCGGACCCACGCCGAAGGGGGTCCGGAGCCGCCGGGTCGATGCCGAGCTGACCGAGGTGCTCGTCACCGGTCGGTGAGCACGGCCTGACGCGGGTCGACCTGCAGCGTGAGGGTCTCGCCCGGCGTCAGCCCCGGCAGGTGCGGCAGCAGCAGCTCGACGACCGTCGACGGCTGGTGGTGCATCGGCTTGGTCTCCGGGTGCGGGTGGTAGACGAGCCCGTCGACGGCGGCGCCGGCACGGGTCACCGTGCACTCGACGAAGGAAAAGGTCTCCGGCGGGTGCACCCGGGTCCACTCGACGTCGGCGAAGGTCCACCGCGGCTGCCGCAGGACCAGCCGCCACGGCGCGAGGTCGACGTTGACCGTCGCGAGCAGGTACGCCGAGAGCTCCAGACCCCGCGCCCGGAAGTGCGGTGCCTGGAGCTCGATCGTCCCGGCGGCGAAGGGGGAGTCGCCCGCCCGGCCGGAGGCGACGCCGTGCCCGGCGACGACGACCCCGGTCGCGCTCGCGGTCACTTCACCAGCTGCGGGGTGAGCGGTGGGGTCCACCACTCGCCGTTGTTGGCCTTGACCGCGCCGATGACGTGGATGACGGTCGCGACGACGATGACGAGACCGTAGCTCAGGAAGCCGATGAAGACGATCATCAGCACGGTCGAGGCCAGCAGCAGGATCGCGGTGATGATCTGCACGTTGAGGCTGTTGGCCGCGTGCTGGCGGACGAAGGGCCCGCGGTCCTTGTACATGAGGTAGATGACGAGCGACCCGAGGAAGCCCAGGGTGCCGGCGCTCAGCGGCAGCAGGACCGCGGGCACGAGGTGGGCGATCAACCCGAGGTTGCGCTCCTCGGTCGGCGAGAGCGGCTGCGGGGTGTAGGGCGCCCCCTGCTGGGGCGGGGTCTGCGGGTGCTCGGTCATGGGTGCCTCCTGTGGTGTCGGGGTCAACTCTGCCCGCTCGGAGGGTGCCGGGACCATGCGGTGCGCCGCCGGGTCGCGGTGGGGCCAGCCCCACCCCGGCACGACGAAGGGGGACGGCCGCGCCGTCCCCCTTCGCCCGTGCTGCGACCGGGTCAGTCCTGCAGCGCCCGCCGTCGGGCCACGAGGACGCCGCCCGCGCCGAGCGCGGCGAGCAGCAGGGCGCCGGCCGCGCCGCCACCCGTGCCGGTGCCGTCGGTCTGGACGACGTCGGGACGCTCCGGCACCTCCGTGCCCGGCTCGCCGGTGCCGGGCTCGCCGGTGCCGGGCTCGTCGGTGCCCGGCTCGTCGGTGCCCGGCTCGTCGGTGCCGGGGTCCTCGACGACCGGCTCGGCGAGGGTGATCGTCGCGTGGGCGATGGCGTCGCTGTTGACGTCGAGCGCCTCGCTGTTGATGTTGTCGATGTCGTCCTGCGGCGTGTGGTAGTTGGGGTCGTGCTGGATCCCCGCGGTGCCACCGAAGAGCGCCACCTCCTCCTGCGTCTTGATCCCGTCGGCCCCGGTGAAGAGACCGGAGGCCGGGATGCCGGCCGCGATGAAGGCGGAGTAGTCGCTGCGCCCGGAGAACTCGGTGTCGACCCAGGCCTGGTCGATGCCGTCGAAGTAGTCGGTGAGGACGGCCTCGATGTCGGCGGAGCCCTCGGGCACCTCGACCGGGGCCTCGTAGGTCGACTGGTCGGCGTCGTAGACACCGATGATGTGGTTGGGCGAGCCCACCATGTCGAAGTTGAGGTAGGAGGAGATGCTCTCCAGCCCCTGCGGGTCGTTGGCCTGCAGGTCGGCGACGTAGTGGTCGGAGCCGAGCAGGCCGAGCTCCTCGGCGCCCCAGAAGGCGAAGCGCACCTTGTTGCGGTGCTGGCCGCCGACCGCCTTGAGCTGGACCGCGGTCTCGAGGATCGCCGCCGTGCCGGAGCCGTTGTCGTTGATCCCCGCGCCGTCGTGGACGCTGTCGAGGTGGGCGCCGACCATGACGACGTCGTCGCTGCTGCCCTCGTCGGTCTCCGCGATGACGTTGAAGGTCTGGCGCTCCTCCATCGTCTTGGTGAGCACGAGCTTCATCGTCACCGGACCGCTCTCCATCTTGGCGAGCAGGGCCGCGCCCTCGGACTGGGTGATGCCGGTGGCCGGGACGCCGTCCTCGTCGACGCCGCCGAGAGTGCCGTTGAGCACGCCGTCGGTGTTGTTGGCGATGATCACGGCGTCAGCGCCGGCGGCCTTGGCCGCGATGGCCTTGTCGCCGAAGGGGCACACGCCGCGCTCGACGATGGCGATCTTGTCGGTGGCGTCGACCCCGTCGTACTCGTCGGCGGTGCAGCCGGTGGCGGTGCTCGGCGCGACGAGCTCGGCGGAGACGCCCTCGTCGGGGGTCGGCTGGCTGTACGACATCGGGACCGCCTCGACGGTCCGCGCGTCGGGGGTGACCTCCGTCAGGCTGTCCTCGTGGACCTCCTCGTAGACGAAGGAGAACTCCTGCCGCTGCGTCGTGTAGCCGGCCTCCTCGAGGGTCTCCTCGACGTAGGCGGCGCTCGCCTCGTAGCCCGAGGTGCCGGCGCCGCGGTTGCCGTCGTTGGCGTCGGCGATGTCCTGCAGGGCCTGCAGGTGCTCGGTGACCCCCTCGACGGTGACTGCGGTGGTCATCCGGTCCGACGCGGTGGGTTCCTCCGCGTGGCTCGGGCCCGTGGCGACGGTGGCGAGTGCCAGGGCAGCGGTCGCGGCGGCCGCGGTGGCGGCTGCTGTACGTGATCGCACGTGTCTTTCCTCCCGTGGTCGGTAGGCGAAGTTGCCCACCTGGTGGGTCGCAACCTAGAGGATCGGGCCTCGCCGTGGTGGCCTTGCCGGCGCCGATTCGGCGGGCGGCGCGGATAGGGTGCGGGGCGTGGATGGTTACCTCGTCGTCGCCGGCACGCTCGTCGTGGGCGTGCTGCTCGTCGTCGCGGCCTACACCGCCCGTCGCCTCATCGCCCCTGCGGCCCCCACCCGCGCCAAGCTGACGACCTATGAGTCCGGTGTCGACCCCGTCGGGCAGGACTGGGCCCAGACCCGGGTGCGCTACCTCGCCTACGCCTTCCTCTACGTCGTCTTCGCCGTCGACGCGGTCTACCTCTTCCCGTGGGCCCTCGTGCTGCGCACCGACCTCGGGCTCGTCAGCCTGCTCGAGGTGGCGATCTTCATCGGGGTCGTCCTGCTGGGTCTCGTGCACGCCGTGCGCCGCGGGCTGCTGCGGTGGACCTGAGGTGGTGACCGCGTGACGACCGACCTGCCGATGCCGCGAGTGGGTGCCGTGGGCGCCCATGCCCCGCGCCCGATGAAGGTCGTCCTCAACTGGGGCCGGCGCTACTCGCTGTGGGTCTTCAACTTCGGGCTGGCTTGCTGCGCCATCGAGTTCATCGCCGCGTCGATGGCGCGGCACGACTTCATCCGGCTCGGGGTCATCCCCTTCGCCCCCGGCCCGCGCCAGGCCGACCTCATGGTCGTCTCCGGCACGGTCACCGACAAGATGGCGCCGGCGATCCGCCGGCTGTACGACCAGATGCCCGAGCCGAAGTACGTCATCTCCTTCGGCGCCTGCTCCAACTCCGGCGGCCCCTACTGGGACAGCTACTCCGTGACGAAGGGGGTCGACCAGCTCATCCCCGTCGACGTCTACGTCCCCGGCTGCCCGCCGCGCCCCGAGGCGCTGCTCCACGGGATCCTCACCCTCCAGGACAAGATCGCCGCCGAGTCGCTCTCGACCCCGGCGCTGCGCGCCCGCTACGCCGGCCACCGGTCCGCGGCGGCCGGCGAGGTGCGCCGCGGCCTCCTGCGACGCCCGACGAAGGGGGTCTGACGTGCCCCAGGAGGACCTCACCGTCTCCCCACCGGAGTGGCTGCGAGCCGTCGGTGACGCGCGCGACCGCGGCTACACCTTCTTCGACTGGCTGAGCGCCGTCGACGAGAGCGACCGCGCCGATGACCCCGGCCTCGACGTCGTCTGCCACCTCATCGACCCGCGCCCGACCCCCGAGCGGGACCAGCGGACCCTGCTCATGCGCACCCGGGTGCCCCTGGGCGAGTCCCTGCACAGCCTCACCGGGATCTTCGCCGGTGCGGCGTGGCACGAGCGCGAGACGCACGAGATGTTCGGCCAGCACTTCGACGGCTTCGCCGACGGCACCGGCCTCGGGCTGCGGCCGCTGCTCCTACCGGATGGCTTCGAGGGCACGCCGCTGCGCAAGTCCTTCGTCCTCGCCTCACGCGCCACCCGGCCGTGGCCGGGTGGCAAGGAGCCCGGCGAGGGCCACTCGGCGAAGTCGCCCAGCCGGCGCCGCGTCTCCGCGCCCGGCGTGCCCGGGCCGGAGTGGGGGCAGTCATGACTCCCTTCGAGACGGTCGCCGGGCGACCTCCTCAGGGAGCGTGTGGTGTGGTGGGGGCGCCATGAGCCTGCTCGAGATCTCCCTCCGCTCACTCGCGGCGCTCGCCGCCGTGCTCGTCCTGCCCCTCGCCGCGGGCCAGGCCGAGCACAAGGTCATGGCGCACATGCAGGGCCGCCTCGGCCCGATGTACGCCGGCGGATTCCACGGCTGGGCCCAGCTCGTCGCCGACGGCGTGAAGTTCGTGCAGAAGGAGGACATCACCCCCGCGGCCGCGGACCGGGCCGTCTTCCGCCTCGCGCCGGCCGTCGCGCTCGTGCCCTACCTCATCGCCATCGCGCTGCTGCCCGTCCACCCCGGGGTCGCCGCGGCCGAGGTGCCGGGCAGCCTGCTGCTCGTGCTCGCCGTGACCGGGGTCGGGGTGCTCGGCACCCTCATGGCCGGGTGGGCGAGCGCCAACAAGTACGCCCTCGTCGGCGGGATGCGCTCTGCCGCACAGCTGCTCGCCTACGAGCTGCCCCTCGTCCTGTCCGTGGCCTCGATCGCCATGGCTGCCGGCACGCTCTCCCTCGCCGGGGTCGTCGAGGCCTGGTCGCCGTGGTGGCTGCTGTGGCAGCTGCCCGGGGCGGTCGTCTTCCTCGTGGCCGCGACCGCGGAGCTGCAGCGACCCCCCTTCGACGCACCGATCGCCGACAGCGAGGTCGTCATGGGCCCGTGGACCGAGTACACCGGGCTGCGCTTCGCCTTCTTCATGCTCGCCGAGTACGCCGGGATGGTCGTCATGGGGCTGCTCTTCGGCATCCTGTGGCTCGGGGGCTGGAAGGGGCCCTTCGCCGACCAGCTCGGCTGGCTGTGGACCCTGCTCAAGGGGGCGCTCGTCGTGCTGCTCATCATCTGGGTGCGGGTCTCGTGGCCGCGGATGCGTGAGGACCAGCTGCAGCGGCTCGCGTGGACGGTGCTCGTGCCGCTCGCGCTCGCCCAGCTCGGCCTCACGGCCGTCCGGGTGGTGGTGACCGCGTGAGCAAGGACTTCGTCCCCGGGCTCGTCACCGGCATGGTCACGACCGCCCGCCAGCTCTTCTCCCGGCCGCACACGGCCGAGTACCCCGACGTCGCCCCCGAGCTGCCGGCCCGCTCGCGCGGCGTCATCGCCCTCGTCGAGAGCAACTGCACCTCGTGCATGCTCTGCGCCCGCGAGTGCCCCGACTGGTGCATCCACATCGACTCGCACAAGGAGGAGGTGCCGCCGGCGAAGGAAGGGGGCCGGGCCCGTCAGCGCAATGTCCTCGACCGCTTCGCCATCGACTTCTCGCTGTGCATGTACTGCGGCATCTGCATCGAGGTCTGCCCCTTCGACGCCCTCTTCTGGAGCCCGCAGTTCGAGTACGCCGAGACCGACATCCGTGACCTCCTCCACGAGAAGGAGCGTCTCGGGCAGTGGGCGGCCGACGTGCCGGCACCGCCGCCGCTCGACCCCGGCGCCGCCGAGGCGCCCGAGGTGACCTCCGCCAACAAGCCGGCCCGCGGGGGACGCCGGTGACCGGTCTCGACCTCGCCTTCGCCGCCACCGGGCTCGTGACCGCTGCCGCCGCCGCGCTCGCGGTGACCACCCGCCAGGTCGTCCACTCGGCACTCTGGCTCGTCGTCGCCCTGCTCGGGCTCGCCGGCTGCTACCTCGTGCTCGGCGCCGAGCTCGTCGCCCTCGTGCAGGTGCTCGTCTACGTCGGGGCCGTCGTCGTCCTCGTCGTCGTCGCGCTCATGCTGACCCGGGCACCCATCGGCCCGCGCACCGAGCACTCGACCGGCCCCGGCCACCGGGTGCTCGCCGCGCTCGTCGGCGCGGGCACCGGCGCCCTCATCGCCTCCGTGCTCCTGCCGACCGCCGCACGCGCCGAGCTGCGCCCCGGCGGCACCGACGAGCTGGCCCGTCAGATCTTCTCGACGTGGGTGTGGCCTTTCGAGCTGCTCTCGCTGCTGCTGCTCGCCGCCCTCGTCGGGGCCTTCGCCGTCTCCGGCCTCACCGCGACCCCGCCGGGGGAGGAGCGATGATCCACACCGCCGGCCCCTACACGCTCGCCTGCGTGCTCGTCGCGCTCGGGCTCTACGGCATGCTCGCCCGCCGCCACGCCGTCCTCTTCCTCGTCGGCGCCGAGCTCGTGCTCGCCGGCGGCGGCCTGCTCCTCGTCACCGCGGGCGCCCTCGGCGCGGACGGCACGTGGTCCGGCCAGGTGCTCACGCTCTTCGTCATCACCATCGCGGCAGCCGAGGTCGTCATCGCCCTGGCCGTCATCGTCGCGGCCTACCGGCGCCGCGCCCACATCGACCTGTCACAGGACGCCGGATGACGGCCTGGGCCCTGCTCGCGCTGCCGAGCCTGACCGCCGCGCTCACCCTGGGCATCGCCCGACGGGGCACCCTGGCCGCCTTCGTCGCCGTCGCCGGGGGCGCTGCCACCCTCGTCCTCGCGGTCGTCGCGCTCGCCGGCGCCCCGACGGGGGCGCGCGGGGCTCCCTTCGCCGAGGAGCTCGCGACCGGGCCCGGCCACGTCTTCGGGGGGCTCGACATGCCGCTGGGCGTGGCGCTGTCGGCGACGAGCGCCTTCCTCGCCCTCGTCGTCGCCCTCGTCACCGCGCTCGTGCAGGTCTACTCCGCGTGGTACCTCGCCGACGACGACCGGCGCGGCAGCTTCCACGCGACCGTGGCGCTCTTCAGCGCGGCCATGCTCCTCGTCATCCTGTCCGCCGACCTGCTGCTCACCGTCGTCGGCTGGGAGGTCATGGGCTGGTGCTCGTGGCTGCTCATCGGGCACTGGTCCCGTCGCCCCGAGCCCCGGCGCGCAGCGCACGCCGCCTTCCTCGTCACCCGGGTCGCCGACATCGGGCTGGTCCTCGGCACCGCCGTGCTCGTCGCCGGCGCCGGCACCACCGCCCGCGCCGGCGTCGTCGACCACTGGACCTCGGCGGCCGCCGACCCCGGCACGCGGTCGGCCGCGCTCGTGCTCCTCGTCATCGGGGTGCTCGGCAAGTCGGCGCAGCTGCCCTTCCACCACTGGCTGCTCGACGCGATGCAGGGCCCGACCCCGGCCTCCGCCCTGATCCACGCCGCGACGATGGTCGCGGCCGGCACCGTCGTCCTCACCCAGCTGCTGCCGCTCCTCCTGCGGGCCGACGCGGCCCGCGCCCTCCTCGGGCTCTCCGTCGCGGTGACCATGGTGCTCGCCGCCCTCTGCGCCCTCGCCGAGGCCGACGTCAAGCGGGTGCTCGCCTGGTCGACGATCAGCCAGGTCGGCGTCATGCTCGCCCCCCTCGCCGCGGCGGGAGCCGGCCACACCGCGGGGGCCGCCCTCGGTCACCTCTACGGGCACGCGATCTTCAAGGCGCTGCTCTTCCTCACCGTCGGGTGGCTCGCGACGACCCGCGGCTCCACGGCCGCCCGGGCCCTCGTCGGCAGCGGCCGGGCCCACCCCGTCGCCCTCGTCGCCTGGGCCGCCGGGCTCGTCTCCCTCGCCGGGGTGCCGCTCGTCCTCGGCGGCCTCACCAAGGAGCACGTCGTCGCAGCCGTGGGCGACGACATCGGCGCGCGGGGGCCGGTCGCCCACCTCGTCCTCGCCGCGCTGCTCCTCACCGTCGTGCTCACCGCCGCCTACGCGACCCGGGTGCTGCTCCTCGTCGTCCTCGGCGAGCAGGAGCGGGTGCGCTCGCGGGCGGTCATGCCCGGTGCCGTCGCCGGTGTCCTGATCGTCCTCGCCGTCGCGAGCACCATCGGTGGTCTGGCCCTCGGGGTCCGACTGCCCGCGACCGGGCACGTGCCGCTCGGGCTCTTCGCCCTCGTGCTCCTGCTCGTCGTCGCCGGCATCGTCCTCGGCTACGCCCTCGAGCGCCTCGGCGTGCAGGGCCGGCTCGCCGACGGCCCGGTCGGGCGTGCCGTCGGCGCGGGCCTGGGCCTCGACCGCGCCCAGCAGGTCCTCGTCGTCACGCCCGTGACCGCCGCCGGCCGCCTCGTCTCCTTCGTCGACCGGGCCGTCCTCGACACCTACGTCCGCGGCGCGGCCTGGGGCGTGCTCGGCCTGTCCGACGCCGGGACGGCCGGGCACCGCCGCAGCCGGCCGACCTCCGGCCTGGCCCTGCTCGGGGGCGGGCTGCTCCTCCTCGGCCTCGTCACCGCCCTCGCCCTGGTGGGTCCCTCGTGATCGGCCTCGCCTGCGTCCTGCCGCTGCTCCTGGGGGCCGTGCTCCTCGGGGGCGGCACCGAGCTGTCCGGACGGGTCGCCGCCCGTGCGGGGCTGGCCGGCGCCCTCGCCACCCTCGGGCTCGTCGGGGTCGCGTGGGGGAGCGGCGCGGTCGTCGACTTCCCGTGGCTGCCGACCCTCGATCTGCGCGTCCACCTCGCCCTCGACGGCATCAGCGGGCCGCTCGCGGTGCTCGCCGCAGGCGTCACCGCGGCCGCCTGCCTGACCACGTGGTCGCAGCAGCCCAGAGGAGGCAGCTCCGCGACTTTCGTCGGGTGCCTCATGCTCACGCTCGCCGGGGCGGTCGCCACCTTCGCCGCGCGTGACGCGCTGCTCTTCGTCGTCGCCTTCGAGCTGGTGCTCGTGCCCGTCTGGGTGCTCATCACCCGCTTCGGCGACGATCGCGACCCGCAGGCCCGCCGCGAGGCCGGGGCCCGCTTCGTGCTCTACACCGGCCTCGGCTCCACCCTCATGCTCCTCGGGGTGCTGCTGCTCGTGAGCCGCGCCGGGACCGCCGACCTCGGCGCGCTCGCAGCCACCGGCGGCCAGGGCCTCGGCTCGACGACCCAGCTGCTCGTCGCCGTGCTGCTCACCCTCGGTCTGGCGGTCAAGGTGCCCGTGTGGCCGCTGCACTCGTGGCTGCCGCTCGCCCACACCACGGCGCCGACGGCCGGGTCGATGCTGCTGGCCGCCGTGCTGCTCAAGATGGGCACCTACGGCCTGGTCCGGCTCCCGCTGGCCACGGTCCCCGAGGGCTTCGCCCGCGTCGCCCCGGTGCTCGCGATCTGCGGTGTCGTCGGCATCGTCTGGGGCGGCCTCGTCTGCCTCGTCGAGCGCGAGCTCAAGCGGCTCGTCGCCTGGTCCTCGATCGCGCACATGGGCTTCGTCGCCCTCGCGCTCGCGAGCGGTAGCGACACCGGCGTCGCCGCGGCCCTCTACGCCAACATCGCGCACGGCGTGATCTCGGCCCTCCTCTTCCTCCTCGTCGGTGCGCTCAAGCAGCAGTGGGGCGACGACGACCTGAGTCGCCCCCGGGCCGCCCTGCGGGAGGGCGCTCCCGCCACGGGTCTGCTGCTCGTCCTCGGCTTCGCCGCGGGCCTCGGCCTGCCCGGCCTCGCCGGCTTCTGGGGTGAGGTCGTCGCGGTCGTGGCGGCGCTCGACCCGGCCGCAGGGCGGCCCGCCACGGTCTTCGTCGTGTGCGCCGTCGTCGCGGCGATCGGCGCCGCGCTCGGTGCCGCCTACTCCCTCCGTGTCCTGCGCGCCGTGTGGTGGGGCGAGGGCGACGCGGGCGCCGACGGGGCCCGGGAGATCGCCCGCACCGACCTGCTGCCGGCCGCCCTGCTCGGCCTGGCCGTCGTCGTCCTCGGGCTCGTGCCCGGCCTGCTGCTCGCCGTGACCGAGCCGGCCCTCGCGGGGGTGGTGACGCGATGAGCACGCCCACGCTGGCCCTCGGCATCGCCGCCCCTGTCCTCGCGCCCGCGCTCGGTGCCGTCGCCGCCCTCGCGGTCGACGCCGTCACCCCCCGCCGCCGCCTGCCGGCCCTCGTCGTCGGCGCCCTCGCGCTGACCCTCTCGCTCGTGGCCTCCGTCGTCCTGCGCCTGCGCGCCGCAGGCGGAGGTGAGATCGCGACGCTGTGCTTCGCCGACGATCCGGCGCTGGCCGTCGCCGACCCACCCGGGCTCGTCGCCAGCGACTGCCTCATGCGGGTCGACGGCCCCGGCGCGCTGCTCCAGACCCTCGCCGCCGCTGCCGGGCTCGCGGTGCTCGCCCTGCTCGCCCGCGCGCGGGGCCTGCCCACCGAGGGCCCCGACGGACGCGCGCACGCCGACCCCGGGGTCGAGGTGGCGCTGCTCCTGGCCACCGTCACCGGCGCGACCGTCGTCGCCGTCGCCCACGACCTCGGCACCTGGCTCGTCGGGCTCGAGCTGGCCACGCTGCCGATCGTCGCGCTCGCCGTCCTGCGGGGAGGCACCCGCGACAGCGGTGCGCTCAACCTCGTGACGACCTCGATCGCCTCCTTCGCCGTCGCCGTCGTCGGCGCCGGCCTGTGGGTCACGGCCACCGGCAGCATCCGGCTCGGCGGGGCCGCATCGTGGGCGCCCGGGCAGGAGGAGCTGCTGCGGCCGGTCCTCACCCTCGGCATCGTCCTGCTCGTCGCGGCCGTCGGCTTCAAGCTCTCGCTCGTGCCCTTCCACGCCTGGGCGCCGACGACCTACCCGCGGGCCGGCGTCGAGGTCACGCTGCTCCTCGCCAGTGTCTCGACGGTCGCCGCCCTCGGTGGTCTCACGGCCGTCGTCCGCGGTGCCGTCAGCGTGCATGCCGCCGTCCAGCCGGCCCTGTCGGTGCTCGCCGTGCTCTCCATGCTCCTCGGCGCGGTGCTCGCCCTGCGGGCGAGCGACCCCCTTCGGCTCATCGCGTGGTCCGGCGTGACGCAGGGCGGCTGGGTGCTCGCACCGCTCGTCGCCGCCGACACGGCCGCCGCCATCGGCTACCTCGCCGTCTACGTCGTCGCGGTCGTCGCCGCGCTGGCGGTCGTCGCGGCCCTGTCCGTCGACGGACCCCGCACGCTCGAGGACGACCGCGGTCTGCTGCGGCGCCGGCCCCTGCACGCCGCGGTGCTCACGCTCGCGCTGCTCACCCTCGCCGGGCTGCCGCCGGGCGTCGCGGGGCTGCTCGCCAAGTTCCTCGCGCTGCGTCCTCTCGCCGACCAGGGGCTGTGGTGGGTCGCCCTGCCCGCCGTCGTCGCGGCCGTCGTCGGTCTGGCCGTCTACCTGCGGTGGGTGGCCCTCGTGCTGCGTCCCGAGGAGGGTCCGCGGGCCCCCGAGGACGTCGACACCACCGCCACGGTCGTCGCCGTCGTCACCGGCCTCGTGCTGCTCGCCGCCACCCTCGCGCCGGTCGTGCTCCTCGGCGCGGGAACGACCTGACCCGTCGCGACGTTGGAGATAACATGCACAACCACTTCAACGGGCTGAAGACCGCAGCGCTCTTCGGCGCCATCTTCTCCTTGTTGCTCCTCGTCGGCTACGGCATCGGCGGGGCCCGCTACCTGTGGCTCTTCGCGCTCTTCGGTGTCGCGACGACGGCCTACACGTACTGGAACTCCGACAAGCTGGCCATCAAGGCGATGCGCGCCGTGCCAGCCGACCCGCAGCAGTTCCCGCAGATGTACCGGATCGTCCAGGAGCTGAGCCAGCGCGCCAACCAGCCCATGCCGCGCCTGTACGTCAGCCCGACGGCGGCGCCCAATGCCTTCGCCACCGGGCGCAACCCCGAGCACGCCGCCGTGTGCTGCACCGAGGGGATCCTCCAGCTGCTCGACGAGCGCGAGCTGCGCGGGGTCCTCGGCCACGAGCTCATGCACGTCTACAACCGCGACATCCTCACCGGCTCGGTCGCCGGTGCCATCGCCGGCGTCGTCTCCTCCGTCGCCTCCATGGCGCTGTGGTTCGGCGGACGCGACCGCAACCCGATCGCCGCCATCGCGGTGGCGCTGCTGGCCCCCTTCGCGGCGATGATCATCCAGATGGCGATCTCACGCACCCGCGAGTACGACGCCGACGAGGACGGCGCCCGGCTGACCGGCGACCCGCTCGCCCTGGCCTCGGCCCTGCGCAAGCTCGAGCTGGGCGTGCAGCGGGCACCGCTCGAGCCGACGCCGCAGCTGCAGAATGCGAGCCACATGATGATCGCCAACCCCTTCAGCGCCCGCGACATGTCCAAGCTCTTCAGCACCCACCCGCCGATGGCCGACCGCATCGCGCGGCTCGAGGGGATGGTCGGGGGCTACCACCAGCGCTGATCGGGCCGGCGCTCACATGCGCTGGGCGCCGGCCTTGATCGCGTCGCGGATGCGCGGGTAGGTGCCGCACCGGCAGACATTGCGGATCGTGTCGAGGTCGGCCTCCGTGATCGCGCGGCCCTCCCGCTGCACCTTGCGCACGAGGGCGACCGCGGCCATGATCTGGCCCGGCTGGCAGTAGCCGCACTGCGCGACGTCGTGCTCGATCCACGCCTCCTGCATCGGGTGCAGGTCGTCGTCGACGGTGTCGGCGAGACCCTCGATCGTCGTGATCTCATCGCTCTCCGAGATCTTGTCGATCGGCACGGCGCAGGGGTTGAAGGCCTTGCCGTTGATGTGCGACGTGCACGCCTTGCAGACGTTGATCCCGCACCCGTACTTGGGGCCGGTGACGCCGAGGACGTCCCGCAGGACCCACAGGAGGCGCACGCCGGGCTCGACGTCGACGGTGACCTTCTCGCCGTTGAGGACGAAGGTGTGACTGGACATGGCGGCGCTCCTCAGCGGGTGTGGTCGAGACCGTCGGTCGGGGACTGGGGCACGGACGGGACGAAGCTCTTGACCTCGAAGGTCACCGGGTCGGCGTGGTTGATGGGGAACTCCGTGGGCATGCGGCCGGTGGCCCGGGCGTAGGCGCAGGCGATCGCGGCGAAGCTCGAGGCGACGCCCGCCTCGCCGGCACCGCCGGGCTGCTTCGAGTCCGAGGGCATGATCTCGACGGTGATCTCCGGGGGGACATTCCACTGGCGGGTGTAGAAGTAGTTGTCCCAACTCGCCTCGAGGAAGTGCCCCTCCTCGAGGTGGCAGCTCGACGTCAGGGCCAGGCCGATGCCGTCCATGACCCCGCCGAGCATCTGCGCCTCGAGACCCATCGGGTTGATGACCAGCCCGGCGTCGACGGCGAAGACGACCTTGGTCACCCGGGGTCCGGTCACCGCGTCACGGATCTTGCGGTCGACCGTCTCGGGGCGGCAGTCGATCTCGACGAGGCAGGCCGTCGCCCCCTTGTACTCCTTGTGGATCGCGATGCCCTGCGCGGTCCCCTCCGGCATGTCGCGCCCCCAGTCACCGATCTCGGCGACCTTGTCGAGCGCGGCCACGGCCCGCTTGTCCCGGAGGAACTTGCGCCGGAAGGCCAGCGGGTCCAGACGCATCCGGCGGGCGAGCTCGTCGACGACCAGCTCGTTGGCGCAGCGCACGTCGGGGGAGTAGATCTGGCGCATGCTGCCGGTGTTGAAGCGGTCGTCCGTCTCCGTCAGCGACTGCGTCACCAGGCCGAAGTTGTAGGGCAGCTCCTGGGTCAGGGCGAAGATCGTCTGCGCGAAGGTCAGCTGCCCGACCGGCAGCTTCGCCGCGTGGTTGGTGATGATGTCGCCCAGCCCGTGCCCGAAGTCGGTCGTGACGCTCGTGTGCTTCTGCTCGAAGGAGAGGACGTCACCGCCGAGGTAGGCCGCCCGGACCCGGGAGGTCGCCAGGGGGTGCAGCCGGCCCTGCCGGGGCTCGTCGGCCCGGTGCCACATCAGGCGCACCGGCTTGCCCATCGCCTTCGAGATGCGCGCGGCCTCGAGGGCCGCGTCGTGGAAGAGCTTGCGGCCGAAGGACCCGCCGCCCTGGGTGACGTGGACCTTGACCTTGGAGACGGGCAGGCCCAGCTCGAGGGCGATGTTTTCCTGGGCGACGACCGGCGACTTCAGGGAGCCCCAGATGGTCGCCGACCCGGAGCGCACGTCGGCGATCGCGCAGTTGGGCTCGAGGGAGGAGTTGCTGCGGAAGCGGAAGGTGAAGGAGGCGTCGACCTTCTTGGCGAGCACCGACACCTCGGGGGTGAGCATCGGCAGCTCCGCCTTGCGCACGCCTGCGAGGACGGAGGCGTCGGAGGCGCCGGCGAGGCGGCCCCCTTCCCACTCCACGTCCATCCGCTGGATCGCGTCGATGCACTGGCCGAAGGTCCGGGCGCGCACTGCGATGCCCGTGGCGATCTTGACGACGTCCGTGACGCCCGGCATGGCCGTGATCTCGGCCGCGTTGCGCAGCGCGACCGGGCGGCCGTTGTGCGTCGGTGGGCGACAGACCATCGTCGGCAGGGCGTCGGCGACCTTGACGTCCATGGCGAAGATCTTGGCCCCCGTCACCGCGGCCCGTGCATCGGTGCGCCCCTGGGGCGTGCCGACGACCGTGCGCGCCGAGCCCTCCTTGAGCGAGACCTGGGCCCGGGTCGTCTTCGTGACCGCGGCGCGCTGCGCGAGCTCGCCGAAGCCCAGCGTGTTGCCGAGCGCGTCGCTGATGATGCCGGCCTTGATGGTCAGGGCGTCGATGGTGGTGCCGAGCACCGTCGCGGCGGCCCGCAGCAGCTGCTGCCGGGCCAGGGCCGCGGCGACGCGGATCGGCGTGTACGTCGAGATCGTCGTGTTGGAGCCGCCCGTCAGCTGGTTGAAGAGCAGCTCGGGCCGCGCCTCGGCGAGGCTGACGTTGACCCGGTCGACGGGCAGGTCGAGCTCCTCCGCGATGATCATCGCGGTCGAGGTGACGATGCCCTGCCCGACCTCGGCCCGCGGCAGGGCGAAGGAGGCGCGTCCGTCGGAGCCGATGGTCACCGTGATGAGTGCGGACGTCGGGGCGGCCGCCAGGGTGAGCAGGTCGTTGAGGTCGAGGATCTCGGCCGGCTGCGGCGGGGTGGGCACGACCGCCTCGGCCGACTCGGTGCCCAGACCCATCTCCGCCCCCGTGACGAGGGTGGCGCCGGCGATGACGTACCCGAGGAAGGTACGACGGCTGGGCCCGGTGCCCACGCGCTCGGCGATGGTGTGGTGGTCCGACATGGCTGCCTCCAGGGGATCGACATCGTTGTCGTTACCCAGCAGTAGACACCTGCCCCCGGAGGCCCGCCACCGGAGGAGACCCGGCGTCCACCATGTGGCACAGCGTGCCGGCGCCGGGGGTGACAGGATGCAGACGTGCCTTCCCTCACCCGTGACGAAGCCATCGCCCGCGCCGATCTGCTGTCCGTGACCCGGATGGAGGTCGAGCTCGACCTCGACCGGGGGGCGGCGACCTTCGGGTCGGTGACCCGCATCCACCTGACAGCGGCCGCCGACGGGCAGACCTTCGTCGACGTCAAGCCCGAGACCCTGCACCACGCCCGCCTCGACGGCGTCGAGCTCGACGTCACCTCCCTTCGCGAAGGGAGGTTGCCGCTGGCGGTGACCGCCGGCGAGCACGTCCTCGAGGTCGACGCGACGATGGCCTACAGCCACGACGGCGAGGGCCTGCACCGGGCGACCGACCCCGCGGACGGCGAGGACTACGTCTTCAGCCACCTCTTCCTCGACGCGGCGCCGGCCGTCTTCGCCTGCATCGACCAGCCGGACGTCAAGGCGCCCTACGCGGTGTGCGTCAAGGCGCCGCAGGAGTGGCAGGTCATCGGCAACGGCGCGGCGCAGATCGCCGACGGCGGGGTGTGGCACCTCGCCGAGACCCGCCCGCTGTCGACCTACTTCGTCGCGCTGTGCGCGGGCCCGTACGTGTCGGTGACCGGCGAGCACGACGGCATCCGCCTCGGCCTGTGGGCCCGGCGCTCCCTCGAGGAGCAGCTGCGTGAGCACGCGCCCGAGATGCTCGACGTCACGCGGCGCAGCTTTGACTACTTCCACTCGATCTTCGGCATCCGCTACCCCTTCGACGACTACGACCAGGTCTTCGTGCCGGAGTTCAATGCGGGCGCGATGGAAAACCCGGGCTGCGTGGTCGTGCGCGACGCCTACCTCTTCCGCGGTGCCGTCGGGCGTGACGAGCTGCTGACCCGCGCCAACACGATCAGCCACGAGATGGCGCACATGTGGTTCGGCGACCTCGTCAGCCCGAAGTGGTGGGACGACCTGTGGCTCAACGAGTCCTTCGCCGAGTACATGGCCCACCGGTGCCTCGTCGAGGCCACCGACTACACGGAGGCCTGGGTCGACTCGACGATGTCGCGCAAGTCCTGGGGCTACGGGGCCGAGCGGGCACCCTCGACCCACCCCGTCGCCGGGTCGCCCGCCCCGGACGCGAAGTCGGCGCTGGCCAACTTCGACGGGATCTCCTACGCGAAGGGCGCCGCGGTCATCCGCCAGCTCATCGAGTTCATCGGCGACGAGGCCTTCCTCGAGGGCATCCGGCAGTACCTCGGCGACCACTCCTTCGGCAACGGCACGCTCGCCGACTTCCTCGGCGCGATGGAGGCCGCGAGCGGCCAGCCGCTTGCCGACTGGAGCCGCGCCTGGCTCGAGACGGCCGGTGTCGACCGGATCGAGGTCGGGCGCGACGGCTCGGTCACCCGCACCGCACCGCCGGAGCACCCCGCGGACCGACCGCACGCCTTCGACATCGCGACCTACACCGACGGTGCCGAGACCTCGCGGGTCCAGCTCACCCTCGACGCCGACCGGGCGACCGTCGACGGCCTCGACACCGGTGCCGAGCTGGTGCTGCCCAATGCCGGCGACCTGACGTGGGCCACGCCGATCCTCGACGGGACCTCCCTTCGCTCGCTCGTGGGGCAGCTGCCCCGCATGACGGACGAGCAGGCCCGGGCGGTCCTGTGGGTCGGTCTGCGCGACGGGGTCGCGCTCGCCCAGGTCGACCCGCGCCTGCTCGTCGACCTCGGCGAGGCCGCACTCGTCACCGAGACCAATGACTCGATCTTCGCCCGCGCCGGCATGCACCTGACCAACCGCGTCATCCGGGTGCTCCTGCCGGAGGCCGAGCAGGACGCCGCGCGGGCCCGGATGGCTGCCGTCGGTGAGCAGGTCCTCGCCGACGCGGAGTCGGGCTCCTCCCGGGCGCTGCACGCCGCGCGACTCGTGGCGCGGACGACGGACGACGTCGAGCGCCGGCTCGTCCCGTGGGCCGAAGGGCGGGACCTGCCCGCCGGGCTCGAGGGTGATGCTGACTTCCGCTGGATCCTGCTCGGCCAGCTCAGCCGGCGTGGTCTCATCGGTGCACCCGAGATCGACGCGGCCCTCGAGCAGGACCGGACGATGACGGGGCAGCTCGGCGCCCTCACCGCCCGGGCCGCGATCCCGACGGCCGAGGCGAAGGCCGCGGCCTGGGCCGACCTCACGACCAACCGCGAGCGCAGCAACTACGAGCTCGTCGCGATCGCCGCCGGCTTCTGGGGGCCGCAGGACCGGACGCTCGTCGCCCCCTACGTGTCGCGGTACTTCACCGACATCCCGCCGATGACCGCCTGGCTGGGTGAGGACGCCCTCTCGCGGGTGGCGTCGATGGCCTACCCCTCGCGCTTCGTCAGCGACGAGACCCTCGCGCACTCCCGTGCGGCGCTCGCCGGCGAGCTGCAGCAGGGCGTGCGGCGCGCGATCGTCGACGCGCAGTCCGAGCTCGAGGAGGCGCTGGCCTCCCGCCGTGCCTTCCCGCCCGCGTCCGCCTAGGACGGACGACGGGGGCCCCGCCGCCCCCTTCGACGTATTTCCCTAGGTGTTGCGGGGCATGAGGTTGGTGACACCAGGTCGGGTGTAGGGCGGGCAGGTCCCTTGGCGACAAGATGAAGGTGTTCGAAGCCTCATGAGTCGGAAGGAACCTGCCCTATGTCCCACGCTAATGCCCCGTGGACTGCGTG